>NZ_LOQI01000004.1 GCF_001517915.1 Oceanivirga salmonicida
TTAATGAACTTTTACGAAAAATTAAATGAGCTATTAAGGGCTCACTTTTGGTGAGCTTTCACACTCCATATTTATTTTCTATTATCTAAAATTGACAAATTAGTTAAGACATGGTATGCTTTAATTGAATATGTTGACTGATTAGTCAATTAAGGGAGGGAGCTTAATGGTTACTAAAAATTTTGAAAAAATTTCAGATGATAAAAAAGGGCGAATAATAGCTAAAGGAATTGAAATTTTTTCTAAATTTTCATTTGTAGAAGCACGTACTGATTTGATTGTTAATGAAGCTGGCATTTCTAAAGGTTTGCTATTTTACTATTTTGGCAGTAAAAAGAATTTTTATTTGTATCTGCTTAATTATGCTGTTGATTTGTTGACACAAGATTTGAAATATGAAGAAATTTATGATAATTTTTATGACATAATTTTTCATATGATGGATATGAAATATAATTTAATCACAAAATATCCAAATGAAACAAAGTTTTTAAATATGGTTTCTAAAGAAACACACAAAGAAGTGAGTAAAGATGTTAGAAATATTTTTAACATATATCGTAAAAAATCAAGTGAAAAATCACGTGAAATTATTTTAAATGCTGTTAAAAAATTAAAACTAAGACAAGACATAGATATTCAAAAAATTGTTGAGAGTTTAAGCTTATATATTAATGCGATTGTAATGAAATATCTCCATTTGTATCAAGACAGTCCAATGGAGTTATTTGATAATTTTTATGAATTTAAAAAAGATGTGAAAGTATATCTTGATTTAATGATTTATGGAATTGTTATCAAATAAAGCTTTTAATATTATATTTAGGAGGAATATTGAATGAATTATAAAAATCCGTACGAACACTTGTCTGGAAAGTTGAATAATAAAAAGCTGGTTAATGCTGGTTTTTCGGAAAAATCTTATGATACAGGAGATGTTAAACTGAACTATGTAGTTGGTCCTAATAATGGACCGAGTTTATTGTTGATTCCTGCTCAAATAGGTATGTGGGAAAGTTATAAAAAAGTACTTTTAGCATTATCAAAAAATTTTCAAGTATATGCTATAGATATTAGAGGTCACGGAAAATCTTCTTGGACACCAGGATATTATTCATGGGAAATTATTGGTGAAGATATAAAAATGTTTATAGAAAATGTAATAAAACAGAAAGTGATTATTAGTGGAAACTCATCAGGAGGTATTATTGCTCTATGGTGTGCTGCTAATATTCCTGAATATGTTTCTGGAATTATTCTTGAGGATGCACCTATTTTTTCTGCTGAAATGCCACGATTTAAAGAAAAAGATAAATTTGTATATAATGGGCTAAAACACCTTGTTAATCAAATCGGAAACATAAAAGATAGAGATTTGGCAAATTATTTTAAAGATATGGAAATGCCTGTCTCTGATAAGAGAATAAAAAAAATTCCAAATTGGTTTGTTAATTGGTTATCACGAAAGATAAAGAAGTTCCAAAATAAATATCCTTATATCCCAGTTGAAGTTGGATTTCCAGATAGCTTGCGTTTATTAATTAAATCATTATCTATGTTTGACCCAGATTTTGCCAGAGCATTTGTAGATGGTAGATTTTATGACGGTATTATTCATGAAGAAGCTTTTAAGAAAACAAAATGTCCTATATTACTTATTCAAGCTGACTGGAAACGATATGAAAAATATGGACTTGTAGGAGCATTTGATGACGATGATGCTAAGCATGCTATTTCTTTAGCTCCACAAATAATATATAAAAAAGTTTCGGCTAATCATGTCATTCATGCTTTTAAACCTAAAAAGTATATTGAATTATTGTTAGAATTTGAGAAAATAGTATCTGATGGTTCTAACTATAATGGAAAATGATGAAGATGTTGCTAACAGAATGACAACTGTGGCATAAAAAATATAAAATAAAAAAATAGACTGCTATAATAAGTAAATTTACTTATATTTAAAACAGTCTATTTTTAATATATAAATTCTTCTTTTAAAATAGAATAATATGCATCATCACAAATCCCGCTATTATTTATACCATTTTGTCTTAAAGTTCCCTCATATTTTATTTTACATTTTTTCATAACTAATCCTGAATTAATATTTCTTGTATCATGTCTAGCACGAATTAAAGTACAATCAGTATTAGTAAACATATAATTTATAACAGCATTTAGTGCTTCGGACATTATACCTTTATTCCAATATTTTTTTGATAAACAATAACCTATTTCAGTAGATTTAAAAATGTCATTTAATTTTCCTGCTTGAATACTGCCTATAACCTTGTTATCTACTTTTAAACATATTGCCCAAAGAAAATAGTCTCCATTTTCATAGTTTTTTACCCAAGTTTCTAATAAGGTCTTTGTTTCATTAATATTATTATGCGGTTTCCATGTTATATATTTTGTAACTTCTTCATCATTTGCATAATTTTCAAACATATCTTTTGCATCACTAACTTTAAATTTTCTTAATATTAGTCTGTCTGTTTCAATTTTCATAGAGAACCTCCTTTACATATATATTATATATATTTTAAATAATAAAAACAATTTAATAATTTTATTGCATTTTTTTGTTTTCAAGGTAAAATATGGTATCGATTACAAAAGGAGAGGAGAAATGATGAAAAAAGCTTTAATAGTCGGGAGTCTCAATATGGATATGACATTTCGTGTAGAAGAATTTGCTAAAAAAGGAGAAACAATATTTGCTACTAGCTATTATGAAAGCTGTGGTGGTAAGGGTGCTAATCAGGCAGTTGCTATAGCGAAATTAGGGCTAGAAACAGAAATGTTAGGAATGGTTGGAAATGATTTAGAAGGGACTAAACTTATAAAAAATTTAGAAACTTTTAAAATTAAGTGTAGAATTTTAAAATCAGACTATCCTAGTGGTAGAGCAGTAATAACAGTAGATAAAAACGGAGACAATAATATAATTGTGTTATCTGGTAGTAACTATATGATAAGAAAAGAAGATATAGACAATAATATTGAATCAATAAAAAATAATGATATAGTAATACTTCAAAATGAAATACCAGAAGAAGTTATAGAATATACATTAGAAAGAGCAAAAGAATTTGAAAAGCTTACAATATTTAATCCTGCTCCTGCTAAAAAATTGACAGAAATTGAGTTGAAAAAAACTGATTATTTAATATTGAATGAAACTGAAATGGAAGAGATTTTTTCACAAAATGTTACCGATACCAATTTTAAAGAAAAAATATTAGTATTAAAAAAACAGAAAGAAATAAAAAATATATTATTAACATTAGGAGAAGACGGAGTAATATTATTTAATGAAAAAAATCAAATAAAAGAGTTTAATGCATATAAGGTTAATGCAATAGATACAACTGCTGCAGGAGATGCTTTTATAGGAGCATTTGCTTCTAAAGTCTTAAATGAAGGTGTGGATAAAGCTATAAAATATGCAACTGCAGTATCAGCAATAGTTGTAACAAGAAAAGGGGCTCAAGATTCTATACCTAATGTTGATGAAATAGGTAAGTTTATAAAGGAGAGATTATGATATCTAGTGGTGAATATGTTCTTGAAATGAGAGATATAGTTAAGGTATATAATAATGGTTTTGTTGCTAATAATAATGTTAATTTACTGATTAAAAAAGGTGAGATTCATGCGTTAGTAGGGGAAAATGGAGCAGGGAAAAGTACTCTTATGAAGATGCTATTTGGTGTTGAAAAACCTACTAAAGGGAAAATATTATTAAATGGAAAAGAGATAAAAATTGACAATCCTTTGAATGCAATTAATTATGGAATAGGTATGGTGCATCAACATTTTATGTTAGCCCCTTCATTAACTGTTATGGAAAATATGATAATGGGGATAGAACCTAAAAAAAATGGATTTATAGATTATCAAAAAGCAGAACAAATGGTTAAGCAAATATCTGAAAAATATAATTTGCCGATTAATCCATTAGATAAAGTTGAAGATTTACCAGTGGGAATAAAACAAAGAATTGAAATATTAAAAGCTCTATTAAGAGGTGCAGATATACTTATTTTAGATGAACCAACAGCTGTTTTAACACCACAAGAGACAGAAAAATTATTTGTGCAATTGAAAAAATTAAAAGAAAATGGGCATACTATAATATTTATATCTCATAAATTGAAGGAAATAAAACAAATATGTGATAGATTAACTATACTTAGACATGGAAAATCAGTAGGAGTTAAAATAGTAAAAGATGTTACAGAGCAAGAAATATCAAAATTAATGGTAGGAAGAGATGTAATATTAAAAGTTGAAAAAGAAGAAGCTTTTCCTACAAAAGTAGTAGCAAAAATAAGAAATTTAAAAATTAAAAATAAAATTGGAACAATTAAAGTTAAAGGAATAAATTTTGATGTTAGAAAAGGAGAAATATTAGGGATTGCAGGTATAGAAGGAAATGGACAAACTGAGTTAGCTGAAGCAATAACTGGAATTAGTAATAATTATGATGGGGAAATTAAAATAAAAGATTTAGATATAAAAAAATATTCTATTAGAAAGATAAGAGAATTAGGGACAGCGCATGTCCCAGAAGATAGAATGACATATGGTATTGTAGAAAATGGAAGTATCAAAGAAAATTTAATAGCATCTTCATATTATAAAAAAGATTATAATAAATTTTTCTTATTTAAAAAAGATAAAATAGAAAAAAAATCAGATCTATTAATAGAAAATTATAAAATAAAATGCGATGATAAGTTTCAACCAGTCAAAATGTTATCTGGTGGAAATATTCAAAAAGTTGTAGTTGCAAGAGAATTTTCTTCTAATCCAGAATTTATACTTATCAATCAACCTACAAGAGGAGTAGATGTTGGAGCAATAGAGTTTATTCATAAAAGAATAGTAGAATTAAGGGATAATGGGACAGCAGTATTATTGATTTCAGCAGATTTGAATGAGGTTTTAGAATTATCGGATAGTTTATTAGTTATGTGTGAAGGTAAGATAGTGGCCTATTTTAAAGATACTTCATCAGTAACAGAAAAAGAATTGGGAGAATATTTATTAGGTTTGAAAAAAATGAATGAAGTAGAGATAGGTGGTGTAGTATATGAAAAATAAAGTATCAAGTAGCAAATCTATAGAATTAAAATTTGATTTAATCAGAACATTACTGGCCATTTTTATATCTTTAATAATTGCATTTATTTTTATATTTATAGTAAGTGAAGAACCTTATGAAGCTATAAAACGATTTTTTATAGGTCCAATAATGAATAAAAGAAATTTTGGAAATGTAATAGAATTGACGATACCATTAATATTCGCAGGATTATCAATATCTGTAATGTTTCAAGCAAATCAATTTAATATGGCAGCAGAAGGAGCGTTTTTCTTAGGAGGTTTATCATCTTCGATAATTGCAGTAGGAATTCAATTGCCTTTTGGAATACATCCAATGATTGCGATACTTTTTGGAGGAATAGTTGGAACATTTGTATGTTTAATACCTGCGATTTTAAAGGTTGTTTGGAATGCTAATGAAATAGTTTCATCTTTAATGCTTAATTATATTATTTTATACTTAGGAACATATATATTACAGTATTATTTATTGGATACAACAGCAGGTTATAGTGCTACTCATAAATTTTTAAAAAGTGCAAAATTACCAATTTTATTAAGTAAAACAAGAATACATTTTGGAATAATAATAGCATTAATATTAGTTGTAGTAACTTATATATTTGTATATAAAAATAAGTATGGTTATGAAATTAGAATATTAGGGCAAAATATTAATTTTGCTAAATATACAGGAATTAGTGTTGGTGGAACTATAATATTATCTCAAATTATAGGTGGATTTATTGCAGGAATTGGAGGAGCCATAGAAGTTTTAGGAATGTACACAAGATTTTCTTGGGTAGCTTTACCTGGTTATGGATTCGATGGAATAATAATAGCAATACTTTCTAAAAATAATCCTTTATTTGTACCATTAGCAGCATTCTTTTTGGCATATTTGAGAATAGGTGCAGATATAATGTCTAGAAGAACAGATGTGGCTCCAGAAGTTGTATCAATAGTTCAGGCGATGATAATATTATTAATAGCAGCAAAAATGTTTTTATCTAAATATAAAAATAGGAAAATTATAGAAAATTCACAATTAAAATTAAAAGAAGGTGATAAATAATGAATAATTTAGTAAATGCAATTTTTTCTGCTGACTTTGTATATTCAATATTTAGGTTGACGACACCTATCTTATTAGCAGCACTAGCTGCATTAATAACTGATAGGGCAGGAGTTATGAATATAGGATTAGAAGGTATAATGTTATCATCTGCACTTATGGGAGTAATAGGAAGTGCATATTTAAAAAGTGCATTTTTAGGGTTATTATGTGCAATAATAACAGGTATTATAATAGCTGTAATAATGGCATATTTTGCATTAAATTTAGATACAAATATAATATTAACGGGTATTGCCATTAATCTATTAGCATCAGGTGGAACTGTGTTTTTGCTTTATTCTGTATCAGGAGATAAGGGAATATCAGCCTCATTAGCAAGTTTAACATTACCTACTGTTAGAATACCTATAATAGATAGCATTCCTGTATTAGGTAGGATGTTATCTAACCATAATGTATTAACATATGTTTCACTTATATTAGTTTTAGTTATATGGTTAGTCTTGTATAGAACTTCATTAGGATTAAGAATAAGAATAGTAGGTGAAAATCCTGATGCAGCTAAAAGTGTAGGAATAAATGTTATAAAAATAAAATATTATGCATTACTTATTAGTGGCTTTTTGGCATCATTAGGTGGAGCATATATGTCTATGGGGTATATTGATAAATTTGCAAGAGATATGACAGCAGGTCGTGGATTTATAGCATTGGCAGCAGAAGCATTAGGAAGAGGGACTCCTTTTGGTACTTTAATATCTTCTATAATATTTGGAACTGCAGATGCTCTTGCTAGTAATTTACAAATATTAAGTATACCAGCACAATTTATCCAGATGATACCATATATATTTACAATAGTAGGATTAATTGTTTATTCAATAAGTAAAAATAATAAAATAAAGTTATTAAAATTAGGAAATGATAAAAATGAGGAGGAAAAATGAAAGGGAAAATTATTAAAGTATTATCAACTATTATGTTTTTAGTTGTTTTTTTAGTTAGTTGTGGCGGTAGTGAGTCAACAAGTGAAGAGAAAAAAGATGGGAAATTAAATGTTGCAATATTATTAAATGGTACATTGGGAGATAAGGCATTTTTTGATTCAGCAGCAAATGGTGGTAAAATGATTGAAGAAAAATTAGGTGCAAATGTAAAAATTGTTGAAATGACCGAAGATGAAACAAAATGGCTTCCAACATTAACAGATTTTTCAGAAGATGAAGATACTGATATTATAATCGTTGGGACTTGGCAAATGAAAGAAAAATTAGAACAATTAGCACCAAATTATCCTGACAAGAAATATATAATTTTTGATACTTCAGTAAATTATAAAGAATTTGACTTGCCTAATGTGTATTCAATAGAATATAAACAAAATGAAGGATCTTTCTTAGCAGGAGCGGTAGCAGCATTAGAAACTAAAACAGGTTTAGTTGGTTTTGTTGGAGGAATGGAAATACAAGTAGTAAATGATTTTTTATTAGGATATATACAAGGTGTAAAATCAATAAATAAAGATATTAAAATGAATATATCATATATAGGAGATTTTAAAGATAGTGCGAAAGGAAAAGAATTAGCTTTAGCTCAAATAAATCAAGGTAGTGATATAATATTCCAAGTTGCAAGTACAGCAGGTTTAGGAGTTATAGATGCAGTAACTGAAAAAAATAAATTGTCTATTGGTGTAGATAGTGATCAAGCTGTAGCATTTTTAGATAAAGATTCAGAAAAAGCCAACCATATTTTAACTTCTGCACTAAAAAGAATAGATATATCTTTATTCCGTGCCATAAAATTAGCAAAAGAAGATAAATTACCATGGGGAGAAAGAGAAGTCTTAGGTATACAAGAAGAATGTATAGGAATAGCTAAAAATGATATATTTAATAATTTAGCATCTAAGGAAACTATAGAAAAGGTAAATAAACTAGAAAAAGAAATATTAGAAGGAAAAATTAAAGTAGATACAGCTTACGGAAAAACAACAGAACAAATTGCAGAAATAAAAAATACTGTAAAACCATAAAATAAATAGATGGAGGATTAGAAAGAAATGTCGAAAATACCCGTTATATTAGATTGTGATCCAGGTCATGATGATGCAATTGCAATTATATTAGCTTGTGCATCTGACAAATTAGATGTTAAAGCTATTACAACCGTAGGTGGAAATCAAACAATAAGTAAAACAACTAATAATGCATTAAGGATTTTAACTTTTATAAATAGAGATGATATACCAGTTGCCAAAGGAGCAGATAAACCTATGAGAAGAACCTTAGAAATTGCTCCAGAGGTTCATGGCGATTCAGGATTAGATGGACCAGAATTACCAGAACCTAATAAAATAGAACTAGATATAAATGCTTATGAATTGATGGCAAAAGTTATTGAAGAAAGTAAAGATAAGGTTACTTTGGTACCAACAGGACCTTTAACAAATATAGCTATATTTTTAATTTCATATCCTCATTTGCATAGTAAAATTGAAAAAATTAGTTTAATGGGAGGGTCTGCTATAGGGGGCAATTGGACGGCTTCTGCTGAATTTAATATTTTAGTGGATCCAGAAGCATCAGATATAGTATTTAAATCAGGTATTCCTATTGTAATGTCTGGTTTAGATGTTACTCACAAAGCACAAATAAGAGAAAAAGAAATAGCCAAAATAAAGGCACAAGGAGGTAAAGTAGCAATTTTGGTAGGAGAGTTGTTAGAATTTTTTATGAAATTTCATAAAGAAATTGTTGGATTTGATTTTGCACCACTGCATGATCCTTGTGCTGTAGCATATTTAATGAAACCTGAAATGTTTAAATCTAAAAAATTAAATGTTTGTATAGATATGGATGGTGAACATACTGTGGGTTGTACAGTTACAGACTTTAATGGTGTGACAGGAAAAAAACCTAATGTTGATGTTTTAGTAGATGTTGATATAAATAGTTATGTTGATTTGATTATAGATTCAGTAAATAAATATGAATAGAGCAGGGGGAAAATGTATTATGAAAAAAAAGCAAATAATTATAGATTGTGATCCGGGGATAGATGATTTTCTTGCTTTAATGTTAGCCAAAAGTTCAAAAAATTTGAATATAATAGGGATAACAACAGTTGCTGGGAATCAAACATTAGATATAACTTCAAAAAATGCTAAAAATATAGCAAAATATATTAATATTGATACTAAGATAGCTAAAGGAGCCAATAAACCTTTAATTGGAGAATTGAAAGTTGCAGATGAAGTTCATGGTGAAAATGGAATAGCAAATATAATTTTAGAAGAAAGTAATCAAGAATTTGAAAAAGATTATGCTTGGGATTTGATATATAAAGAAGCAAGAACTTTAGGGAAAGAATTAGAAATAGTTGCATTAGGACCATTAACTAATATAGCAATTGCAATATTAAAGTACCCTGATATAGTTAATTATATAAAAAAAATAGTAATTATGGGTGGTTCAACAACTGTTGGAAATGTAACTCCATATGCTGAATTTAATATATGGATAGATCCTGTAGCAGCAGATATAGTATTTAAATCTGGAATTCCTTTATTTATGGTTGGACTAAATGTTACTATGAAATCTAGATTAAATGAGTTTGAAATAAAAGAAATATCTAATTTATCTGGTAAATTTTCAGGGACTATAAGTACATTATTAAATAAAGTTTTAGATTTTTATAAATCTAGAGGATATGATAGTATTGCAGTACATGATGCATTAACTATTGCCTATTTAATAGATGAAACAATTTTAAAATTTAAAAAATATTATACTGCTATTGAAACTTTAGGAAGATTAAATTATGGAAGAACAGTAGTTGATTTAGATAATTCTCATAGAGATAAAGTTAAAAATGTAGATGTTGCAATAGAGGTAGATTTTGATAAATTTAAGGAAATGTTGAAAGACATGGCAAAATATTATGAATAACTACAAACAATTTTTAAGATATGTAAGATTATGTTTTTTACAACTTTATATTTTTAAGGTATAATATAAAGAATAATAGTTATGGGAAATAAAAAATTAAAAATTGAAGAAAGAATATTAACTCCTAGAGAATTTGTGAAAGCATATTTGAAAAGAACTTAATAATATAAAAGGTTAAAAAAATGAAAATTAAGGATATAGCAAAACTAGCTGGGGTTTCAACGACAACAGTATCGAGAGTTTTAAATGAAAGTAAAAATGTAAAAGAAAGTACTAGAATAAAGGTAAATAGTATCATAAAAGAACAAGGTTATTATCCTAATATGATAGCCAAAAATTTGTCTAGTAATAAAAATGACACAATAGGTTTAATTGTGCCAGATATTAAAAATATATATTTTGCTAGAATTGTAAATAATATGGTTGTTAATGCAGAAAAAAAAGGTCTAAATGTAGTTTTGGGTTGTAGTGATGAGAATTTTGAAATACAAAAAAAATATATAGAACTTTTCATAAAACAAAGAGTAAAAGGAATAATTATAGCGGTTACAAAAAATTCATATAATGAAAGTAAATTTTTTGAAGAAATAAGCAAAAAAATTCCAATAATTTTTATAGATAGAAAAATACATTCTAGTATGCCAACTATATGTTTCGAAAATACAAATACAACAATAAAAGCTATAGAAAATCTTATACAAAAAGGAAATAAAAAAATAGCATTTTTATCAGGAGATTTAAGTATAAGTACGGCAGAAGAAAGACTGCATGCATATAAGCAAGCGCTAAAAAATAATAATATACCTTATGATGAAAAATTAGTATTTTATGGAGATTTTTCTATGGATAGTGGTTATATATTGGCAAAGGAAATATTTAAAACAGATGCAACTGCGGTGTATATATCTAATAATTTGATGATATTAGGATTTTTAAAAGCATTAAAAGAATTTGGAAAAAATGAAAATGAGTATACTATTTCTACATTTGAGTATAATGATATTGTGAACTTTATAAATAAAGATATATATTCATTTAAAATACCATTTGGGGAATTAGCGAGAAAAAGTATAGGTTTGTTAGAAAAAATAGTTAATAAAGAAAAATATGATAAATTTTTGGAAATAAGACCTATGTAAAAAAAGAGTTAAGCGAAGAACAGTTTTTGTTCTGGCCTAACTCTTTTTATTTGTTAATAAGAAAAATGATTTTTTTAAGATTTCGTTATTATTTTTTAATTTAACTATTTCTTTTTTTAAATTTTTGATTAATTTATCATTATTTAAAACTTCTTCTGTAAAAACATTAGAATTTTTATTAAATGCCGTAATCCATTTTTCTACGGTTTTTAGGGGGATTTCAAATTGTTTTGCGGTTTGTGCTGTTGGTTTCTTTTCAACACAAATAAGTTGAGTTATCATATGTTTTAACTCTCTATCATATCTTTTTGTCATTAATTTCCTCCGTTACTATCTTTACTATGAAAAAGGTATTCTACACTAAAAATAGACACATGTAAAGCAATATTTTATAAAAACAAAATAAAAATAATTTTGTCTTGATTTATATGATGATTCTTTTTAAAGAATGTTAATTTATTTTAATCTATAAATTTGTTTTTTCATATAACGGAACTTAAAAACTTGTTTTGTGTTTTAAATTGGTGTGAAAAAAATATCTCCAAAATAAGCAAAAGTTAATTATGGAGGATATAAATTTTGGTTTTTAAAATAAATATTTTACGAGATTAACATTATTTTTTTATTTAATTGAAAACTTTATATTATTTTTTAAAGCAAAACACCCTTTGTTTACAGGGGGTATTTTATTTCTAAAAATTATTTATAAAAAAAGCGAAATAAAATGTTTGACAAAAACAATTCCCTGTGTTAGTATTAACGAATGTTAAAAAATAATTTTAAAATTATAGTTAAGAAATGACGGGTCAATCTATAACTATTTTTTGAAATGAGTTATAGAGGAGAAAAAAATATGAATGATGAAAAAAGGGTAAAAAGTTTTTTGAAAAATAAAGTAAGCATGAATAAGGCGACTTTAATAAAATTTTTAATGTTAGGGTTTTTAGGGTTGACTATATCAATGCCAATTTATGCACAAGATGGTGCACCGGCAGATTTGGATATGAAAACTAAAAAAATAGTTAACTTAGCAGAAGGTCAAGAAGGAACTGATGCAGTAACAGTAAAACAATTAGTGACGGTTCAAAAAACTTTAAAAAATATTATAGAAAGTTCTGTAGCTTTGTTTGGAGGGAATGCTGTAATTGGCAAAGATGATTCAACTCAAGGGAAAATAACTATGAGTAATATTGGTGGTACTGGGAAATCAAACTTTGAAGATGCAATTAAGGCATCACAAGAAGAAATTTACACATCAAAAGATTCTGGTGTATCTGTAACAATTGATAGAGAAAAGACGGGTGACGGAGCAAAAAAAATTAGAATTGAATTATCACAAAAAACAAAAGATAATTTAAATGCGTTAGAGACTAAAACAACAGCACTAGAAAAATCAGTGATTTTAGCAAAAGAAAGTGTTGTTGGAGGTGGAGGAGTTCAAGTTTTTGAAACACCAGCTACAAATGATAAAGGAGCGATTTATACTCTTTCTTTAAACGCGGCTAATACGGAAAAAATGGCAAAAATTGGAGCTGGGAAAATAGTCTCAGGAAATACTGGAACTATAACAGGTGGAGCGGTACATACAGCATTAGAAACAGCATTAGAAGAAGTAAAAACATCAATAGATGTAGCAAAAGCACTTATGATAAATCCAACAGTAATAGCGCTTAATAGTAACATAGAAGTTGTTAAAAGAACTAATGCATCAGGGGGTAATGAATTTGAATTAACAATTAATAAAGATTTAGTCAATATTGATAGTATAAGTGGGCAAGGTTCAAAACTTGAATTTGGTGCAAATAGTCTTACTTTATCAGATCTTAGTGGTGCTATTAAATTAACTGGAATAAAATCAGGAACAGGTGAATTTGATGCAATAAATAAAAAACAATTAGATAGCGCAATCGCAACAACAACAGAAAAATTAACAATGGGTACTGGAATTACAATATTAAAAACAGCAGCAACTGATGATAAAGGAGCCTCATTTAATATTTCTTTAAATCAAAGTACTCAAGAAAATTTGGGCAGAATTGGAACTGGTGAAGTAAAATCAGGAAATGAAAAAACTGTAACAGGAGATGCTGTATATAATGCATTAAAAGAATCAAGCGATAAAATAACAACAGAAATTGGAGTTATAAAAACAAAAGCATTAGCAATGGATAAATCTTTAAAAAAAGCAAATGAAAGCGTAGTTGCAGGTAATGGAATTGGAATAACTGAAACAGCATCAACAGATAATAAAGGAGTAGTTTATACAGTTGCTTTAAATCAAGCTAATATAGAAACAATGGCAAAAGTTGGAGCTGGTAAAATAGCGTCAGGTAATGCTAAAACTGTAACAGGTGGAGCTGTGTACGAGTCATTAGAAGAAATGAAAACTTCCATAGAAGCAGTAAAAGTAGCATCAGAAAAAGGTCTAGAGAAGTCAAAAGAAACAGTAACTGTGGGAACAGGAATGAGTTTAAAAACAACATCAGCAACAGATAGTAATGGTGCTTCATTTGAAATTTCTTTTGATCAAGGTATCCAAGAAAAATTGGGCGGAATTGGAACTGGTGAAGTAAAATCAGGAAATACTAAAACTGTAACAGGAGAAACTGTATATAACGCATTAAAAGAATCAAGCGATAAAATAACAACAGAAATTGTAGACATAAAAGCAAAAGCATTAGTAATGGATAAATCTTTAAAAGAAACAACTAAAAATATGTATGCTCATATTAGCGATAATGCAGCAAATTTAAGTAAAGGAGTTGCATATAATTCAGAGCAAATAACTGAAATTATAAAAGAAATAGACCTTCAAACTACACAATTAGATGATGTAGATGAGTATTTAGATGGGAGAATTACTTCTTTAAATGATGTTACAGAACTTTTAATAGAGACTGTTAAACAAAATGAAGATATGACTAGAGATATACATAATAATGTTTTAGATAATACATTAGAAATAAGAAAAGTATCTAAAAAATCTTCTAAAGATGTAAAAAAATTAGAAGAAGGATCTGAAAAAATTGGTAAAGATATAGAAAAATTAGAAAAAGTATCTAGAAAATTATATGATTATATTACTGATAATACAATAAGTATAAATAAAGGTTCTATAGAAACTAAAGAATCAACTAGAAATATATATACCCATATCAGTGATAATGCAGCAAACTTAAGTAAAGGGGTTGCATATAATGTATCGGAAATAAATAAAAATGCTGACAAATTAAAAGAAGTAGCTAAAAATTTATATAGTCATATTGATAATGGTAAAGCAAACCTAAGTAAAGGAATTGCATATAATACATCAGAAATAAGTAAAATATCTGATAAGGTTGATAAAAATAAGGTTGAATTAACGGAAACTTCTGAAAATTTATATATTTATATTGATGAAAAAGCATTAGATATGAATAAAGAAATTGCGTCTAATGCATTAAAAATAGATAAAGTTGAAGAAAAAGTTGATAAAAATCATGGAAAATTAAAAGAAGTAGCTAGAAATTTATATAGTTATATTAGTAATGGGTTATCAAATCTAAGTAAAGGAGTTGCATATAATGCATCAAAAATTATGGAAATTGACCAAACAACTAAAAATCTTGAAAATAGCATTGAATCAAATACGAATGCAATAGAAAATTTATCTAAATTCACTGAAAATGGTATTTCTAATGCAACTTCAGGAGTAGCTTCTGCTATGGCTTCGGCTAATATACCACAAGTATCAGCAGATAAGTTATTTGGAATAGGATTAGGAGTTGCTTATTATGATAAACAAGGTGCTTTTGCATTAGGTATTTCGGGTCAAGATAAAGATAAAACTGTAATATATAAGCTAAGTGCTGGAATAAATACTAAAAAACAATTTTCTATAGGAGCAGGATTAAACTATAATTTAGGTAATACTAGAATGAGTAAAAATATTGTAGATAATTTAAAACAAGAATTTGCTATGTTGAAAAAAGCAATAGAGCCTAAAAAATATGTGGTTTCAGAATATAAATCAAATATGTTTGAATTATCAGGAGAGCAATTAATTCAAATAGAAGATATAGTTAATGAATTAAATTTAAACTATAAAGATAGAGTAATAGATGTAACTGGTTATTCTGATACTAGTTTAGATGATAGTCATAACTTAGAATTAGGATTAAAAAGAGCTAATGTTATTGCGAAAGCATTAATAGATGCAGGATTAAATGAAAGTTTTGTTATTAGAAAAGTAAGTTCTAATGGTTATAATAATATCGTTTCGACAAATAAAGCAAGAAAAGGTAAAGCATTAAATAGACGTGTTGAAATAGATTTAAGATAATAAATAAAAAAGATATTAGCTAATTAAAAAATGCTAATATTTTTTTGTTATTAAATTATAAAATGAAAAAACTAAAAGTTTATATATTTTTATTGACCTAAGCTATATTTTATCGGCTTTTACTTTTTTTTTGCATTATGGTATAATAAAGATAAAAAAGTTAAGTATAAAAAGGGGGATTATGGATAAGAATATATCCTATGTATCAAAAGAGTTAGGCATAGATTACAAAAATGTAGAAAATACATACAAATTATATTTAGAAGGAGCTACTATAGCTTTTATTTCTCGTTATAGAAAAGAAGTTACAGGTGGACTTGATGAAGAACAAATTAGAAATATAGTTGATAAAATGACTTATATGGAAAATTTAGAAAAAAGAAAAGAAGAAGTTTTACGTATTATTGAAGAGCAAGGTAAATTAACGGATGAACTTAAAAAAAGTATAGAAGAAGCAACTGTATTGCAAAAAGTAGAAGATTTATATTTACCATATAAGAAAAAGAAAAAAACTAAGGCTGATATAGCAGTAGAAAAAGGATTAGAGCCATTATCTAAAAAAGTCTTATTAGGTATCACAAAAGATGAATTACTTACTTTTGCAAAAGAGTATATAACAGAAGAAGTAACAACTATTGAAGAAGCTATAGAAGGAGCATATTTAATAATTGCCCAAAAAATATCAGAAGATATTAAAATTAGAGAATATCTAAGAGAAAGTCTTATGAAAAATGGAATACTTACTTCAACTCTTATAGAAAAAAATAAGAATTTAGATGAAAGATTTGTTTATCAGGATTACTATAATTTTACATCTAATGTAAATAAATTGTCTTCTTATAGAATATTGGCAGTTAATAGGGGAGAAAAAGAAAAAATACTTAAAGTAAGTATTAATTTTGAAGATACAGATAAAGAAAAAGTATATAGATATATTTTAAACCATAGTTTCAAAAAAATATTAGATGATATGAAAGATGAGTTAATGACTATTGTAGATGATAGTTACAATAGATTATTATTCCCCTCAATAGAAAATGAAGTTAGAAATATTTTAACTGAAATTTCTGATAAAGATGCAATAAATGTATTTTCTAATAATTTAGAAAATCTTTTATTACAAGCACCACTTAATAAAAAGACTATACTAGGTTTAGATCCAGGTATTAGAACTGGTTGTAAATTAGCAGTAATATCAAAAGAAGGTTTTTATGTAACTTCTGATGTAATATATCCTGTAAAAGGAGCACATGGTGCTAGACAATTAGAAGAGTCTCGTAAAAAACTAATAGACTATATTACAAAATATGATATAGATATTATAGCAATAGGTAATGGAACTGCCTCTCGTGAAACTGAAAGTTTTGTAGCTGAGAGTATTAAAGGACAAAAATGTAAATATGTAATAGTAAATGAAGCAGGAGCTTCTGTATATTCAGCATCTAAATTAGCAGCGGAAGAATTTCCGAAATTAGATGTAACTGTAAGAGGAACTATTTCAATTGCTAGAAGAATACAAGATCCTTTATCTGAGTTAGTTAAGATAGATCCTAAATCTATTGGTGTAGGAATGTACCAACATGATGTAAATCAAAAATTATTAAATCAAGAATTAGATGAAACAATAATAAAAATAGTTAATAGAGTTGGTGTTAATGCCAATACTGCATCTTATGCATTACTTAGTTTCGTATCAGGAGTTAAGAAAAATATTGCTAAAAATATAGTAGATTACAGAAAAGAACATGGAGATTTTAAAGATAGAAAAGAATTGTTAAAAGTAAAAGGAGTAGGAGCAAAAGCATTTGAACAAATGGCAGGATTTATAGTTGTTCCTGATTCAAAAAATCCTTTTGATAATACTATAATTCACCCTGAGTCATATAAAATAGCAGAAGAAATACTTACAATAGTAAACTCTAATAGTAAAGAATTTAGAGAAAAATATGTTGAAATTAGAAAAAGATTAAATGAAATTGGAGAAAAGAAAATAGTTTCTGCGATGAAAGAAAAATCATATGGAGTAGAAACTGTTAAAGATATATATCAGGCGCTTATAAAAGATAGAAGAGATCCAAGAGAAGATTATTCTACACCAATATTAAAATCAGACATATTAACTATGGAAGATTTAGTTGATGGTATGGAATTAGAAGGTGTTGTTAGAAATGTTGCTAAATTTGGAGTATTCGTAGATATAGGGCTTAAAAATGATGCCATGATACATATTTCTGAATTATCAGATAAATTTGTAAAAGATCCAGCAGACTTATTAAAAGTTGGAGACATTATTAAAGTTAAAATATTTAATGTAGACAAAAATAGAAAAAGAGTAACACTTACAAGAAAGGGAGTAAATTAATATAATGAAAATAGATTATGCAAAAACGCTAAATTTACCTAAAACAAGTTTTAAAATGAAAGCCAATCTTCCACAAAAAGAAGGTCTTATGATAAGAGATTGGCAAAAATCAAAGTTATATGAAAAATCAATAAGCGATAAGACAAAACCAGTATATTTTTTACATGATGGACCACCTTATGCTAATGGAGATATACATATAGGACATGCATTAAATAAAGTATTAAAGGATATAATATTAAAGTATAAGAGAATGCAAGGATTTCATGCACCATTTATACCAGGTTGGGACACACATGGATTACCTATTGAATGGAAAATAATTCAAGAAAAAGGCGAAAAAATAGCTAATATGACAGCCTTAGAATTAAGACAAGAATGTAAAAAATATGCATTAAAAGAAGTAGAAAAACAAAAAAAGGATTTTATAAAATTAGGAATATTGGCTGATTGGGACAATCCATATATAACTTTAAATTCTGATTTTGAAGCAGAAGAGTTAAGAGTATTTAAGCAAATTTATGAAAATGGTTATGTATTTAAAGGATTAAAACCGGTTTATTGGTCTCCAACTACTGAAACAGCCTTAGCAGAAGCAGAAATAGAGTATAAAGATGTAACATCTTATGCTATTTATGTAAAAATGCAACTAGATAAAGATGCCTTAGAAAAATTAAATATAGATGAAGCAAGTATAATAATATGGACAACAACTCCATGGACTATACCTGCTAATTTAGGTATAGCATTAAATGCTGAATTTGAATATGGAGTATATAAAACAAATAAAGGAAATGTTATAGTTGCAAAAGAATTAGCAAAAACAGCTTTTTCTAAAATGAATTTAGAATATGAACTAATAAAAGAATTTAAAGGAGATTTATTAGAAAAGACTCACTATTATCACCCTATATTTGATAGAAAAGGTTTAGTAATCTTAGGAGAGCATGTAACCTTAGAAGCAGGTACAGGTTGTGTTCATACAGCACCTGGGCATGGAGCAGATGACTTTATAGTTGGTAATAAATATGAATTAGGTGTATTATCGCCTGTTGATAATAAAGGGCACATGACTTTTGAAGCAGGTAAATATGAAGGAATGTTTTATGCTAAGGCAAATAAAGAAATAATAAAAGATATGGAAGAAAGTGGACATATATTATTTACTGAACAAATTACTCACTCATACCCACATGATTGGAGAAGTAAAAAGCCTGTAATTTTTAGAGCAACTGAACAATGGTTTATAAACATAACTGAAAGTGATATAAGACAAAATGCATTAAATGCACTTAAAGAAGTTAAATTTTACCCAGATTGGGGAAGAAATAGAATAAATGCAATGTTAGAAGGTAGACCTGATTGGACTATTTCTAGACAAAGAGTTTGGGGAGTACCTATACCTATATTTTATAATAAGAAAAACGAAGTAATATATGAACCAGAAATTATGGATAAAGTAATAGAATTAGTTAAAAAAGAAGGAACTGATATTTGGTGGAAATATTCTGCTTCTGAAATAATAGGAGAAAAATTATTAGCTAAGTATAATCTTAAAGGAGAAGAACTAAGAAAAGAAAAAAGTATATTAGATGTTTGGTTTGATTCAGGTGTTACACATAGATCGGTAATAATACCTCGTGAATATAATAGACCAGTAGATTTATACTTAGAAGGTTCAGATCAACATAGAGGTTGGTTCCAATCTTCATTATTAACTTCTATAAGTAGTACAAAAGATGCACCATACAAAAAAATATTAACACATGGATTTGTAAATGATGCACAAGGTAGAAAAATGAGTAAATCAATTGGAAATACTATAGCACCAAAAGAAGTTATAGAAAAGTATGGAGCAGATATACTAAGATTATGGGCATCATCAGTAGATTATCGTGAAGATGTTAGATTATCTACTAATATTTTAGATAGAATGTCTGACTCATATAGAAAGATAAGAAATACTTCAAGATATTTATTAGGAAATATTTCAGACTTTAATTATGCTGATGATAAAGTGGCATATGAAGATATGTTAGAAATAGATAAATGGGCTATGAATAAATTAGAAAGATTAAAAGAAAAAGTTGAAAAACTTTATGATAACTTTGAATTTTATAGTTTATTCCAAGAAATAGTGTATTTTTGTATAGTAGATATGTCATCATTCTATTTAGATATAATAAAAGATAGACTATACTGTGAACATAAGACTTCATTAAAAAGAAGATCTGCTCAAACTGTATTAGTGGAAGTATTACAAGTATTAGTTAGGGTAACAGCACCAGTATTATCATTTACAGCAGAAGAAATATGGTCTAAATTACCTGAAGAGTTAAGAGAAACTGAGAGTGTGCATTTAGCTTCTTGGTTAGAAAAAAATCCAGAATATAAAGATGATAAATTAGAAGCAAAATGGGCTAAACTACATAATTTGAGAAAAGAAGTAAACAAAAAAATAGAAGAAAAAAGACAAAACGGTGAAATTGGATTATCACTAGATGCTTTGGTTATATTAAATATAAAAAATAAAGATTATGAATTTGTTAAAGAGTATTCTGAGTGGGATATATCTGATATATTCTTAGTATCACAAGTAGAATATAGCGATGAACAATTAATTGAAACTGAAATATCTGATATAAGTGTAAGAATTGAAAAAGCCAAAGGAGAAAAATGTGAGAGATGCTGGAAATATAGTGTTGATACGGGAAATTCTGAATTTGGAATGGTTACACCAAGAGACGCAGCAGTTTTAAAACTTATGAAAGAAAATGGAGAATTAGATGGAATCATTGAAGAATAAGAGTTTAATTTATATAGTATTAATATTTTTGTTAGTATCCATGGATCAATTATCTAAACAAGCAATGCTTTTATTATCTAATGGAGTTATAGGTTATTCTATGAAAATATTAGGAAACTTTTTTAGAATAACTTATGTAGAAAATCATGGTGGAGTATTTGGAGTATTTCAAGGACATATAAAAACTTTTACATTAATTAGTACAATTTTAATAATTTATATATATTTTTCTGAACTTAAAAACTTCTCTAAATATGCACCTATAACTAAATTAGGAACAAGTTTCATAATAGCAGGAGCTGCTGGTAATATGATTGATAGATTTTTTAGGGGCTATGTAATAGATATGCTTGATTTTAGAGCAATATGGCATTATGTATTCAATGTGGCAGATGTATACATACATATAGGTATATATATATTAGTGATTTCTTATGTTATTAATTCATATATTAAAAAGGAGAAATAATAATGAATTTTCAAAGTATAATATTAACATTACAAGAATACTGGGGGAAACAAGGATGTATAGTTTCTAACCCATATGATGTTGAAACAGGAGCAGGGACATTTAATCCTGATACATTTTTAATGTCATTAGGTCCAGAACCTTGGAAGGTTTGTTATGTAGAACCTTCAAGAAGACCAAAAGATGGTAGATATGGAGAAAACCCTAATAGAGTTTATCAACACCATCAATTTCAAGTTATAATGAAACCTTCACCTGATAATATACAAGAACTATATATCAAAAGTTTAGAAGCATTAGGTATAGATATTAAAAATCATGATATAAGATTTGTAGAAGATAACTGGGAATCTCCAACACTAGGTGCTTGGGGATTAGGTTGGGAAGTTTGGTTAGATGGTATGGAAGTTACTCAATTTACATATTTCCAACAAGTAGGCGGTCTTGAAGTAGATATTACACCTGTTGAAATAACTTATGGACTTGAAAGAATAGCTCTATATCTACAAAATAAAGACAATATATATGATTTAGAGTGGGCAGATGGTGTTAAGTATGGTGAAAGAAGAAAACAATATGAATATGAAATGACTAAATATAGTTTTGAAGTAAGTGATAGTAAGATGCATTTTACTTTATTTGATATGTATGAAAAAGAAGCAAATAATTGTATAGAGCATAAATTAGTTTTACCTGCTTATGATTATGTTTTAAAATGTTCACATGTATTTAATAATTTAGATGCAAGAGGGAGTATAAGTACAACTGAAAGAATGTCATATATTTTAAGAGTAAGAGATTTAGCTAAAAAATGTGCTGAAGTTTTTGTTGAAAATAGAAAAGCATTGGGCTACCCATTACTTAAAAAGGAGGAAAAATAATGAGACTTTTATTTGAATTAGGAGTTGAAGAATTACCTTCAAGATATGTAGTAAAATCAGAAAAAGCACTACTTGAAAATACTAAAAAACTGTTATTAAATAATAGAATAGAAGTGTTTGGAACTAAAAGTTATAGTTCTCCTAGAAGATTAGCCATTGAAATTGAAATGAGTGATACTCAAAAAGATTTAGATGAAACTAAATTAGGACCAGCAATTAACATAGCATTAAAAGATGGGAAGCCAACTAAGGCATTACTAGGTTTTTTAGCATCTAATGGTTTAAAAGAAAATGAATATAGCATTATTAAAACTCCTAAGGGAGAATATGTACAAATATCTAAGTTTGAAAAAGGAAAAGATACTAAGGAAATATTAGCCCAAATTTTAAAAACTGCTATTAACTCATTAGAATTTGAAAAAAGTATGAAATGGGGAAGTAGTCAATTTAG
The DNA here is from genome assembly GCF_001517915.1 of Oceanivirga salmonicida. NCBI lineage: Bacteria > Fusobacteriati > Fusobacteriota > Fusobacteriia > Fusobacteriales > Leptotrichiaceae > Oceanivirga > Oceanivirga salmonicida. The sequence goes on from NZ_LOQI01000004.1 coordinate 22,576, forward strand.
ATTTATAAGACCTATAAAATGGATTTTAGCATTAGTAGATAATGAAGTTCTAGATTTTAGTATTGAAGGTATCAAGGCTAGTAATATAACTCGTGGTATGAGAGAGTTTGGAAGTCAAGAAATATTAGTAAAAGATATGTCTAAATATAAAGAACTTTTATTAGAAAATTATGTTATAGCAGATAGAGAAAATAGAAAAGCCAAAATATTAGAAAATTTACCTAAAAATACTGAAGTAGATAACTCTTTATTAGAAGAAGTTACAGATTTAGTAGAATATCCATGTATAATAGTTGGAGAATTCAATAAAAATTATTTAAATTTACCAGAGGAATTAATAACTATAACTATGAAAACTCATCAAAGATATTTCCCAGTAAGAAAAGAAGATGGTAAGTTATCTAACCAATTTGTAGTTGTTAGAAATGCACCAGTTTATTCTGAATTGGTTAAATTAGGTAATGAAAAAGTAATAGAACCAAGATTAGCGGATTCTAAATTTTTCTTTGATGAAGATTTAAAAATTAATTTATTTGATAATGTAGAAAAATTAAAAAATATTATGTTCCAAAAAGATATGGGAACTATATATGAAAAAATGTTAAGAGCAAAAGAAATAGCAAAATATTTAGGAGCAGATGAAAATACTTTAAGAGCCATAGAATTATCTAAGGCTGATTTGGTTTCTAATGTAATAAATGAAAAAGAATTTACAAGTTTACAAGGTATGATGGGATCTATTTACGCTAAGAATAGCAAAGAAAATGATATAGTTTCTAATGCAATAGAAGAACATTATAGACCAAGATTTCAAGGAGATGATTTACCTAAATCAATGGAAGGTGCAATAGCAGCAATATCAGATAAAGTTGATACTGGTATGGGAGCATTTTGTGTAGGACTAAAACCTACTAGTTCAAAAGACCCTTATGCTATAAGACGGGCTATACAAGGTGTAACTTATATTGCACTAGATAAAAAATTAGATATATCTTATGTGGACTTATCTAAAAAAGCATATGAAATATTTAGTAATGATAAAAAAGTAATATATTCTAATGCTTTGGGAGATTTTATACAATTTTTCAAACAAAGATTAGAAACAGTATTGTCTGAAACATATAGCAAAGACCTTATTTCTTATGTGATAAATATAGAAACTAACTTTAAAAATATTTTGGTAAAATTAAATAAATTAAATGAACTATCTAAAACAAGTGATTTTGCTAATTTAATAAATTTACTAAAAAGAATGAAAAATATGGTAAAAGATAATAGTAATAAAGGTATAGATTTAAGTTTAATTAAAGATGAAAATGAAAAAAATATGATAAATTTAATAGAAAAATTAAATAATAATAAGAATAATTTTTCTGCTTCAATAGATACATTATTAGAAAATGCCAAAGTTATAAATTCATATTTTGATAATGTAAAAATTAATACAGATGATGAAAAAATAACTAATAATAGATATGCATTATTAAATAATGTTTTATTCGTGGTTGGAGATATTATAGAAATATAAGAAAAATTAAAAAGTGAGGGATTATGGAAACTTTAAAATATATAAAAGAATATACTTTAAAAAGTAAAGATATTCCTTTGCTTGATTTTAGATTTTCTAGTTTTAAAAATGAAAATTTTAAAAATATAGAAAAACTAGAAATTTTAAAAATTTATAAAGATTTTTCTAAATTAAGACCATTAGATTTAGAAAATGATATAGATTCATTAGAAAAATTTATAAAAAATAGGAGAATACCTAATAATAGAGAAAATTTTGATAAGATTATAAACACTCTACCTTATGAAAATAGAAACTTATTAACAAGTTACATTGATATATCATTAGCATTATCATTAAATGATTCTTATTGGCTAGTGCCTAAAAATAGTAAGTTTTTATGGAAAGACTATAACTTATATAACAATAACTTTTCAAAACTTATATCTGAAACTGCTTTTTTTGGAATAGAGCATAGCATTAAAATGCTTACAACTTCCCCTGAATATACAACAAATGGAGCAATAAAAAAATGTTGGTATAGATATGACAATGGGAAAACTGTATTATTTAAGTCAAATAGTGTAGAATATGCTAATAGGGGTAAAGAAGCCTATACCGAATTTTATACAGGTCAAGTTGCTAAATATTTTGATTTTGATTATGTGAAATATGATTTAGTTAATTATAAAGGAAATATAGTATCTGCTTGCGATATTTTCACAAGTGAGAAAATTTCATATGTACCAATATTTAAGGTTTTAGATAAGAAAGATAATAATAATTTAGAAAAAATTAATGAAATTATGGGTTATGATTTTATGGCAGACATGTTAGTATTTGATTCATTAATAGGTAATATAGATAGACATTTAGGAAATTTTGGGTTATTAAGAAATAATGACACAGGAGAAATTTTAAGACCAGCACCAATATTTGATAATGGTTTATCGTTTATAAATTTAATATCTAGTTTTGAATTAGACAGAAAGGATTTAAGCAAATACTATTTTTCTAATTATAAGGATTCATTTTTAGAGGGCTTTGAGAGTATAGTATATAAATATGTAAATGAAAAGCACTTAAAAATATTTGAAAAATTAAAAGATTTTAAAATAGAAAAACATTCAAAGTATAATTTAGATGATAAATGGTTAAAAGCATTTGAAAATTTTGTTAGAGAAAATGCTAAAATGTTTATAAATATATATATGATAAAAAAGGAAAAATATGTTAAATAATATATTGCAAGAATTTTTACAAGAAAAGAAAATGAAATTAAAAGGTAGAATTTACCATTATACACAAATAAATTTTGCATATAATTCTAATCATATTGAGGGAAGTTCTTTAACAGAAGAAGAAACTAAATACATATATGAAACTAATTCTTTTATATCTGATAAAGAAAAAATTACCAAAATTGATGATATAATAGAAGCCAAAAATCATTTTAAATGTTTTGACTATATCTTAGATACCATTAATGAGCCTTTAAGTGAAAAATTAATAAAAGATTTACACAAAATTTTAAAAACTAACACTAATGATAGTGAAATAGACTGGTTTGCAGTTGGAGAATACAAGAAAAAACCTAATTTTATTAGTAATTTAAAAACAACTAGTCCCAAACAAGTAAGATTTGAAATGAAAGCATTATTAGATAAATATAATGAGATACCAATTAAAAAAATAGAAAATATAATTGATTTTCATTATAATTTTGAAACTATACACCCTTTTCAAGATGGAAATGGTAGAGTTGGTAGACTTATAATGTTTAGGCAGTGTTTGAAAAATAATATAGTACCATTTATTATAAGTGAAGAATATAAGTTATTTTATTATAGGGGTTTGAAAAAATATAATGAAGATAAAGCATTTTTAATAGATACTTGTTTATCTTGCCAAGATAAATATAAAGAAATATTAAAAAAATTAAAAGTAGGAGACCAACTATAATGACATTAAAAGATATTGAAAAATTCTATAATTCTATTGATAAAGATGAAGAAGAAAAATACAGTAAACTTAAATGTTATGATATTTATTCTAAAAAAATTAAATTTAAAAATAAAATTGGAACTATTGAAAACCTAATAGAAATACATAAATATATTTTTGATAAAGTTTATGGGAATTTTGCTGGATTGGTAAGAGATAAACCTTTATACAAAGGCAATTTCATATTTTGTATGCCAATATACATTAATAGCAATATAGAGCAAATAAATAATAATTTTGCCAAAACAATAGATGATATTATAGAAAAATATTGTGATGTAAATGTGTTACACCCTTTTTATGAAGGAAATGGTAGAAGTACAAGAATTTGGCTAGACTTGATATTAATTAAGAAATTTAAAGCAGCAATAGATTGGAATAAGGTAAATAAAAAAGATTATTTAGATGCTATGAAAAAAAGTATTGTTAATACTGATGATATAAAAGAGATTTTAAAAAATGCTATTACAACTAATATAGATGATAGAGAATTATTTATGAAAGGAATAGATGCATCTTATGAAATTGAAAATATTAATAATTACAATACAAAAGATTTAGTAAAAGGAGAATAATGAAACCTAAAATAACGATTTTAAAAAATAGTACTGATTTATTTAATGTAGATATATTGAAAAATATACAAAAAAAATTACAAGATGATGATTTGGTATCTTTTAGAAAAAAAAATATAATTGATGATGATTATATTTTTGATAGAACTTCTTTTATAGAATCAAACTTAAAAGCATTAGGAGAATATAAAGAAAATTCAATTGATGATTTAATATTAAAAATTTCATACATGTATAGAATAAGACCATTTGAGAAAAAAAACAAAGAATTTTTTAAAACTTGGTTAGACCTATATTTAGATAGAAAAATAAAAAAAAGAATAAATTGGAATAATATAGACTATGAAATTTTTGAATTTATTTTAAAAAAAGATACAAATATGAATATTTTGAAAAAACTAATTGTTAATAATTTAATTTGAAAAATTAAAAGTAGGAGAAAATATAATGAGCGATAGATTTACTGACTTATCAGAACATATAGCAGAAGATAGTATAGGGAATAATTTAAGACCTAGAACTTTTGATGACTATATAGGTCAGGCTAAATTAAAGGAAGCAATGCAACTTTATATAAATGCAGCCAAAATGAGAAATGAAAATGTAGACCACATACTTTTATATGGTCCACCTGGTCTTGGTAAGACCTCATTAGCATATGTTGTTGCTAATGAAATGGGTAGAAGTATAAAAATAACTTCAGGGCCTGTTTTAGATAAGTCAGGAGATTTAGCTTCTATATTATCTTCATTAGAAGATGGAGATGTATTATTTATTGATGAAATACATAGATTAAATACTAATGTTGAAGAAATACTTTACCCTGCTATGGAAGACGGGGAAATAGATATATTAATTGGTAAAGGACATGCTGCAAAAAGCATAAGAATAGAATTGCCTAGATTTACTTTAATAGGGGCAACAACTAATGCAGGAAATTTATCAAGACCTTTAAGAGATAGATTTGGTGTTTCACATAGAATGGAATATTATACTGATGATGAATTAGGTTTAATAATTAAAAGAGGAGCTAGTATTTTAAATATTGCATATGAAGAAGATGCAATAGATATTATGGCTAAAAGAAGTAGGGGAACACCAAGACTTGCCAATAGACTATTAAAAAGAGCAAGAGATTATGCAATGATCAAAGGAAATGGTATAATAGATGCAAAGTCGGTTTTAGGAATACTTGAAATGTTAGAAATAGATGAATATGGTTTAGATGCCATGGACAGAAGTATAATATATAAAATAATAGAAAACTATAATGGTGGACCTGTTGGACTTGAAACCTTATCTTTATTGTTAGGAGAAGATAAAAGAACGGTTGAAGAAGTTTATGAACCTTATTTAATTAAACAAGGTCTACTTAAAAGAACAAGTAGGGGTCGTGTAGTAACTGATAAAGCATATAGACACTTAGGTTTGGTGGCAGACTAATGCTTAGTATAGTAATTGAAAAAGAAAATAAAATAGATGATAATATAATAATAAATAATGTAAGCGATATTAAACATATAGTTAATGTTTATAGACTAAATGTAGGCGATGAAATAAGAGTTGTAGACAATGAATTTGAGTATTTAACTAATATAGTAAAAATTTCTAAAAAAGAAGTTTTACTTAAAGTTAAATCAAAAGATATTGATAAATATAGCCTAAATATAGATATAGATATTGCTATAGGAATAATAAAAAATGATAAAATGAAACTTCTTATAAAAAAATTAACTGAAATAGGAGTTAATAATATAATACCACTTAAAACGGAAAGAGTAATTGTTAAAATCAATGAAAAAAAAGAAAAATGGGAAGAAGTAGTTAAAGAAGCCATGAAACAATGTAGAGCGGTTAAAAAAACTAATTTAACTGAGATACAAAGTTTAAGAGATTTAGACATAGATAAATATGATAAAATAGTGTTTATGTATGAGAACTCTAATGAAAGTCTTAAATTACATGAAGCAGTAAGTTCAAAAGATAAAAAAGTTTTATGTATTATAGGACCAGAAGGTGGCTTTAGTCAAAAAGAAGTAGAATTTATGAAAAATAAAGGATTTTTAGAAATAAATTTAGGTAACAGAATATTAAGAGTAGAAACTGCTGCTATATTAGTAGCATCAGTACTAGCACATAATTACGGTTATTAGGAGTAAAAAAGGGGAAAAAGAGTGAAAAATTTAATGATACTTTTAATTATATTATTGCCATTATCTTTTATTCTCAAAGCCAAAAAAAATAACGATAATAAAAGTAATAATAACTTAAAAATTAAAGTAATTTCAACTAAAAAAGATGAGCCTGTTGATTTTGCATTTAAAATCTGGTGGATAGCAGTAAAGACAAATGATAAAAATGAAATAGCCAAAATATTAGAATTAAAAGATATACAAGCTTGTAATTGGGAAAGCGGAATAGAAAATGCATACGATGATATGGTGTTTATAACACCGCAAATTGGAGAATGGACTATTGCCGTAGGAAGAGGTTTACTTCCTGGAGATAGTAAAGAAAGTATTGAAAAATTAGAAATTATATTAAATAAACTAAGTAGTAAATTTGGAGAAGCCCAATTTTTTGGCTCTCACAGAATTGTAGATTTTTATAATTGGATGAAGTCTACTAATGGTAAAATAGATAGAATTTATTCATATTCTGGGTATTATGGAGAAAATATAAAAATTTATGGAGAACCCACAGAAGTAGAAAAAAATTTAAAATTATATAATTCATTTTTAGAAGAAGCAAATACAGATGAGTATTTAGAACAAGAAGATTTGGTATATCCAGGTGAAGATCTTTTTTTAGAAATAGCTGAAAGTTGGAGTATAAATCCAAGTAAATTATCTGAAAGAGATGACATTAAAGATGAATTAGGAATAATAGGTAAATAATTGAAAGTAAAAAAAGGAGAAAAAAATGAGAAAAATTATTGGAATATTAATGTTAATGGGATTATTATCATGTGGAACTAATGATAAAATTCATGCAGATAGATTATCATTTTCTAATGATAAATATTATGTTTATTATAACGAAGAAGTTATTGAAATACCAAAAGGTACATATATTACAAAGGATAATAAAATAGATGACTATTTCTTTAGTTTCTTTGGAAAACATGTTAAAGATGAAAAAAAATTATTATCAGATTTATCAAAATATTTTCCACATGGGATAAAAGCAATAGATACTTCTAATGAAGTACCTAGTACATCAGTTGAAATTCCTACTATGAAATTAGAAGATAGAAATGTAATTGATAGTATAAGATTAGCAAATATATTGTCAGGTGGAGACGGTAAAGCCTTGATAGTAGTAGATCAAACTTCTGATATAGTTGACGTTAAAGAAACTGTAGCATTAGATCCTACTACATCATTAAAAGGAAAAAGTGTAACAATATTAAATGCTAATGGTTTAAATGGTTCTGCTAGTAAATTAGGAGAAAAATTAAAAACTGAATTAGAGATAATGTATAATGCTGAAAACTATAAAGAAAGAAGAAAAGCAACATACATACTTAATAATAAATTAACAGATGAAGAATTAGTTAAACTTATAAGTATATTAGGTATAAAATATGTAAGATTAGAAACAAAAGAAACTAATTTATACCCTGAATCTGACGCAGTTGTTATTTTAGGTGATGATAGAAAAGCTAATTTACCTATTAAAATATACTCAACTACTGGTGTTTCAGAATTAAAAGAAGCATTAAAGGCATATAATCCAACAGTTTATAAAGCAAAATCAGGACAAGGAATAGTGGGGATAACTATAAAATATAGTCCAGAAGATATATTTATAGCTAATAAATTATCATCATTAATACCTGGTTCTAAACTAGAAAAAGATGAAAATTTAAAAAATAAAATAGAAATAACAACAAACAGATAGGAGAAAAATGTTAGATATAAAATTAAGAGTAGATAAAATAGTAGAAGTTATAGAAGGCAAAAAAGCACAAGATATAAAAGTATACAACATGATTAATAAAACGCCATATTATGACTATTCTATAATATGTACAGGATCATCAAGTAGAAATGTTTTAGCAATATTAGATGCAGTAAAATCAGAAATAGATATTATAAAAAGTATAGAAGGACATAACGAAGGAGAATGGGTACTAGTAGATGGTGGAGATATAATAATTAATATTTTTACAAAAGATGCTAGGGAGTACTATCAATTAGATGAACTTTATGGAGAAATATAAATAAATGGAATTTAAAAGAGAAATTGATAAAGAGGATTATGGGAAAAGAAATGGCATCTTTTTAATAATAGTAGCGACTATCTTCTCTCTTTTGACTATTAGATTATATTATTTACAAATAATAAAAGGTGATTACTATAAAGAAAAGGCTATAAGAAATAGTTTTAGAGAAAATATAGTAAAAGCTGCTAGGGGTAAAATATATGATATTAATGGAGAACTTTTAGCTGAAAATTCTACTGGATATAAACTAATTCATAGATATACTAAACCTATAAGTTCTAGCGACAAAGAAATATTAATAAAACTACACGAAAAATCAGAAGAAGTATTAAGTAATATAAGTGAAACAAGAAGAAAGAAACTTTTAGATTTATATTTTGATATAAGTTATATGGCAAAAATTATGGAAATAGATTATTTAGATCTTCTAGATACGTTTTATACAACTGTTCCATTAGGATTTGATCATGAAATCGTTGTAGATGAAGACATAGATATAGAAAAGGCATTGGTAGAAGTAGAAAAGTTACCTAATAATAGAATAGATATAGTAGAATATAACAAAAGAAAATATGTAGAAAAAGAATTAGCTTCGCATGTTATAGGTTATGTTAAACAAATAAATGGTAAAGAATATTCTGAGTTAAAAGATAAAGGATATAATATAGATGATTTAATAGGTAAAAAAGGTATAGAAAAACAATATGACTATGAAATGAAAGGCATAGATGGTCGTGAATATGTAGAAGTTGATGTTAGAGGAAATGTTATAAAAAAATTAGATGAAGTTAAAGCAACAGCAGGAAATAATGTATATCTTAGTATAAACGCAAGACTACAAAGATATATGACGCAATATATGAAAGATATTGTAGGAACTTTTATTGCAATAGATGTTAAAACGGGAAAAATTTTAACTTTTGTAAGTTCACCCGAATTAGACTCTAACCTATTAAGTTCTAAAATTAATCAAAAAGAATGGAATGAAATAGTTAATTCTAAAAAAACACCTTTATTAAATAAAGGAATAGCAGGTCTTTATCCACCAGGTTCTACTTTTAAATCTGTAATGGGACTAGCAATATTAGAATCTGGAATAAGTCCTAGTTATAAAATACATTCAACAGGTAAATTTGAGTATGGTAGAGCAGTTTTTAGAGATTCTCATTTGCATGGACATGGTTATGTAGATTTTTATAAATCAATAGAAGAATCAGTAAATACATATTACTATGCACTGGGACTTAAAATACCGAGAGAAAATATATATAAAGTTGCAACAAGTTTTGGTATAGGTCAAAAAACAGGCATAGATATACCAGGAGAATTAGAAGGACTACTACCAACTCCTGAATGGAAAAAGAAAAAATATAAAAAATCTAGTAGAAAAAGATGGTTACCAGGAGATACTATTAATTTATCAATAGGTCAGGGTTATTTATTAACTACACCTATTCAAATATTAATGGTTTATCAAGCAATAGCAAATAATGGAGTAAAATTAGAACCTACATTAGTTGATAGATTTGTAAGTCAAACTGGAATGGTAACTATCAATGAAGCAAAAATAAAAAATAAAATAGATGTCAGTGATGAAAATCTTAAAATACTACAAAAAGCACTAGAAATGGTGGTAAAAAACGATGGTGGAACAGCCAATATTTTAAGATTACCCTATGTGAATGTTTCTGCTAAAACAGGTACAGCACAAAATAGTGGTGGAGAAAATCATTCATGGATAGCGGGATATTTCCCGTCAGAAAATCCTAAAATAGCTTTTGTTTCATTTGTAGAAAATGGAGGTTATGGAGGAGTAGCAGCAGGAAGACAAGCAAGAGAATTTATAACACAATATTATAATAAAGGAGAAAAGAATATTGGAAAAGAAAATAAAAACTAAAATTTCTAGTAAATTAGAAGAATTAACCAAAATGCCTAGTTTAGATACAAATAAGAAAAAAATAGTTAAAAATATGAATACAAATAATAAAAATAATAATAATAATAATAATAATAATAGAAATAGTAACAACAACAATAGCAATACTAACAACAATAATAGTAGTAGCAATAGTAACAAAAATAATAATAAAAACAGTAATAACAATAATAATGGTAATGAATTGGAAAAAACATATATAATACCATTAGGTGGTCTTGAAGAAGTTGGAAAGAACATGAATGTTATACAATATAAAGATGAAATGATAATGGTTGATGCAGGATTAGCATTTCCATCAGATGAACATTTAGGTATAGATATAATAATACCTAATTTATCATTTTTAGAAAATAATGCAAATAAATTAAAGGCATTACTTTTAACACATGGACATGAAGATCATATAGGAGCAGTTCCATATGTATATCAAAAATTGGGAAATAAAATGGATTTATATGGAACTAAATTAACAGTTGCATTTGCAAAAGCAAAATTTGAAAGAAAAGACATAAAAAAACCTAAATTTAAAGAAGTAAAAACAAGGCAAGTTATAAAACTTTCTAAATATTTTACTGCTGAATTTATAAGTGTAACACACAGTATAGCAGATTCTTGTGCCATATGTATAAAAACACCTAGTGCAACAATACTTCATACAGGAGATTATAAAATAGATTTAACACCAGTAAAAGGTGATGGATTTGACTTTTTAAGAATGGCACAATTAGGTGAAGAAGGTGTAGATTTATTAATGGCTGACAGTACAAATTCATTAGTAAGTGGTTATACTCCATCTGAAAAAACTGTTGGTAAAAATATAGATGAAGAAGTTTCAAAAGCACAAGGGCGTGTAATAATTGCTGCATTTGCATCACATGTTCACAGAATACAACAAATAGTGGACGTAGCAGTAAAATATAATAGAAAAATAGCAGTTGATGGTAGAAGTATGTTGAAAAATTTTGATATATGTAAAAGATTAGGGTATTTAGATATTCCTAAAAACTTAATTATAAATATTGAAAAAAGTGAAAAAATGCAACCAAATAAAGTTATGATATTATGTACTGGAACACAAGGAGAGCCTTTAGCAGCATTATCAAAAATAGCAAATGGGACACATAAGTTTATAAATCTTAGAGAAAATGATACAGTAATAATTTCATCAACACCTATACCAGGGAATGAAAAAGCAACTACGAAAAATGTAAATCAATTATTAAAAAGACAAGCAGATGTTGTATTTGAAAGATCTGTTGGAGTACACGTTTCAGGGCATGCAAGTCAAGATGAACAAAAACTTTTATTTAATTTAATTAAACCTAAATACTTTATGCCAGTACATGGTGAATATGCAATGTTAAAGAAATATAAAGAAACTGCTATAATGACAGGAGTATTAGAAAAAAATGTAATATTAGCAGAAAACGGATTTAAAATAGGTATAGATAAAAATGGATGGAATTTAGCAGAAAAAGTTCCTTCTGGATTAACATTAATAGATGGTTCAAGAATGGGCGATGTAGGAAATTCAGTATTAAAAGATAGACAAAGTTTAGCAGATGATGGAATATTTGTTATGAATATACCTTTATATAAAAATGGTAAATATGGAGAACAAATAGAAATTGCAACTAGGGGATTTGTGTACATAAAAAATGCTGATGAATTATTAATAGAAGCAAAAGAAATAATTAAATTAGAATTAAAAAATTTAGAAAGCCAAAAAGTGTATGAAATTTCTAAAATAAAACAAGTACTAAGAAGAAAAATATCTGATTATCTATACAAAAAAACAGGAAGGTCTCCTATGATTCTTCCGATAGTTATTGAAGTATAAAAATTAGGAGGATAAAAAAGAGCAATGGGTATAAAATATATAGATGCAAAAAGGTTGCGTAGAGTTTTAATGGGTGGTGCTAAATGGGTGCAACAATACGAAGAATATTTAAATGAGTTAAATGTTTACCCAGTACCAGATGGAGATACAGGAACTAACATGTGTATGACTCTACAATCTATGCTTAAAGAAATAGAAGAAAATAGTGATGATAAAACTAGCATGGAAGATTTGACTGAACTTATAGAAGACGCAGTTTTAATAGGTGCAAGAGGAAATTCTGGAACTATATTATCACAAATTATAAATGGTTTTTTAAAGGGTATGGAAAATAAGAAAAAGTTATTACCTAGTGATATTGCTTTGGCACTTAAATCTGCCAAAGAATTAGCATATAATGTAGTAACTGATCCTGTTGAAGGTACTATTCTTACTGTTATAAGAAAAGTTTCTGAAAAAGCGGAAGAAATAAAAGATTATGAATATTTTAATGAATTTATAAATGAATTGGTAAAAGCGGCAGATGAAGCAGTAGAATCAACTCCTGATTTATTACCAAAATTAAAGGAAGCAGGAGTAGTAGATTCTGGTGGTAAAGGTTTATTTTATTTCTTAGAAGGTATAGGAAAAGTATTAACTGAAATAGAATTATTTGCTAATGCATCAGTTGTTGAAAGTGAATTTGATAGAACTATATTAGACATAGACCATAATTTAGGAGAAATTAAACATAAATATTGTACAGAATTTATAATTACTAATATGAATTTTGATGTTGAAGAATTGAAAAAAGAGTTATTAGAAATGGGAGATTCAGCAGTATTTGCTAAATCAACTAAGAAATTTAAAACTCATATACACACTAATAATCCTGGGCTTGTAATAGAAATAGCAGCTAAAAGGGGAGACCTTAAAAATATTAAGATTGAAAATATGAAACTTCAAAATGAAGGTGTTCTTGAAAATGAAAAAGATTTAGCAAAAGTTTTTATAAACAAAAAAATAGATCCTATAAAAAAAGAAGCATATATAGTGTTATCTGATACTATAAGTCTTAAAGATGAATTTTTAGATATGGGAGCAGATGTTGTTATATTAGGTGGACAAAGTCAAAATCCTAGTGTTAGTGATATATTAAATGCTATAAATAAAGTGTTAGATACTAATAAACATATATATATATTAGCAAATAATAAAAATGTAATAAGTACTGCTAATTTAGCAGTCGAAAAAGTAGATAGAACAGTAATTGTAGTTCCTACTAAAACTATGTTAGAAGGATTATTCTATATGAAATATCCTTATACTTCTCATAAAGAAAAAAATATAATGAATAAATATAATTATTCTATTGAAATAACGAAAGCAGTTAGAGATACTAATGTTGACGGTATATCTATAAGTTCAGGAGATTATTTATTATTGGTTAATTCAAAAATTGTTTATTCTGCCAAGATTATAGATGATTTATTGGTATATATTGAAAAAAACTATATTAATGACAATACCTTAGCATTAACAGTAGTTGAGGGTCTAAATAGACATGAAAATATAATTAAAAAAATAAAAAGTTTAAAATATAATTTTACGCAAGAAACAAAATATATAAGTACAAATAATGAAAATTATGATTTCTATATTTTAATAGAAAATAAGAAACCTAATTTACCTAAGATTGCTATAATTACTGATTCTGCGTCAGATTTAACTAATAATATAGCTGAGAATTTAAATATATCAGTAATACCAATTAGATTAACTTGTGAAAATAAAGAGTATAAAGATGGAATTAATATACGAAAAGAAGAATTTTGGAATATGCTTATAAATGAAGGTAAAAAATTCAAAACAGCACAACCATCTCCTAAGGAAATGGTTAACCTGTATTTAGAACTATTTAAAAAAGGTTATGAAAAAATATTAGCCATACCTATATCTAGTAAGTTATCTGGTTCTTATCAAGTATTAAAATTGGCAAGAGAAATATCAAAAAGGGAAAGCGATATAACTATATTTGATTCTAAGGCAGTATCTATGTTACAGGCTTATTTAACAACAGAAGCAGCCAAAAAAGCAATTAAAGGCGAAAGTATAGAAAGAATAGTAAATCACTTAATTAAACTTAGAGAAAAATCTACTATGTATATATCAATAGATAATCTAAAATATTTACAAGAAGGTGGAAGAATTTCTAAAACAGCCCAAACAGTAGGAGATTTTTTAAATTTAAAACCTATAATAACTATGGTTGATGGAACTTTAAGTGTGGAGAAAAAAGTTTTAGGTGGAGATAATTCAGTAATTAAATATATAGATAAAGCTATATATAACAAGTACCCAAATCAAAGTATGTATGTAGTTTCTGCTTATGGTGGTACTGAAAAACAATTAGAATTTACTAATAGACTTTTAAAAACTATATCTAGTAATAATAGAAAGGCAACAATAATAAGACCTTCAATAGAAATAGGAGCAACAGTTGGAACACATGCTGGGCCTGTTTCAGCAATATTATTTGTTCCTAAGTTATTGTAATGAGAGTATATAGATTAGATTCAAGTACACAAAGAATGAAAATATCTTTGTATTTAAGACAAGTGCAAGGGTATTCAGGTAGAAGTTTAAGAAGTATTAAAGTATTTTTAGATGGTAAACAAGTAAAAACTACTAAAAAATTGCCTTCTAGGGGAATATTAAAAGTATTGGAAAAGGAAAAAGGAACTAATATAGAGCCAATAAAAATGGATTTAGATATAGCTTTTGAAGATGATGATATATTAGTTGTTAATAAACCTTACGGAATAATAACGCATCCTACTTTAAAAAAGGTAGATATGACTTTGGCAAATGGGATAGTATATCATATAAATACAGTTCCAAGATTTTACAATAGATTAGACATGGATACAACAGGCCTTATAGTAGTCGCTAAAAATGCTTATACACAATCTTTTCTTCAAAACTTTGGAGATGTTAATAAAAAATACTTGGCAGTAGTAGAGGGTAAACTAGAAAAAGAAGAAATAGTTGTTGAAGAAAAAATATTTAGGGTTGAAAATGAATTGGCTCGTGTAATTGATGAAAAAGGACAAGAAGCTAAAACTAAAATAAAGGCTATAAAATATTTTGAAAAAAGTAATGTTAGTCTTATAGAATGTGAACTATATACAGGGAGAACACATCAAATAAGGGTACATACTAAACATATAGGGCACCCTATAATAGGAGATAAACTATATAATCCTAATTCTGAGTTTAAATGTAGGCAAATGCTACATGCATATAAATTGTCTTTTATTCACCCTAGAACTAAAAAAAGAATAGATATAGAAATTAAACCATATAAAGATATGATAGAATGGAGTTGATAATATGGGAATGTTAGGAAATATTACAGTTTCGCCTACTGTGATAAAACAAATAATTTTAGAAACTATAAAAGAAATACCAAATGTTATTGGTATAGCTAAGGAATCTAAAAATCAAATTAGTGGATTTTTTAAATCTGATGGACAAAAACACAAAGAATTGGAAGTAGAAATGAGTGATACTGAGTGTGTTATAGATTTAAGTATTACTGTAGAATATGGTGCTAAACTTATGGAAGTTGCTGAAAATCTACAAGAAGTTATTGCTAAAAAAGTAGAAGAATTAAGTGGCTTAAGTGTAAAAGAAATTAATGTAGTAATTTCAAAAGTTGAAAAGAGAACTACAGAAAATGTACCGAAAGAGAGAGTGGAAAATGTTTAAAATATTAAGATTTATTATTCATACTGCTTTATTAGTAGTAGCAGGAGCATTATTAGTTTATTTAATAATCTCACCAGAAACAGTTAAAGAAATATTAGGGTATATAGCATCTAAATTTGATGAAAAAGTATATCAATTAATAGCTATTATTGTATTAATATTATACTTTGTAATATTTGTATTTTCATATATGGAAACCCTATTTAGTAAGAAAAACTCAGTAACGGTAAAAACAACATCAGGTAAAATAGAAGTAAACTTTACAACTTTGGAATCTATAACTAAAACATTTTTAGGAACAAAAGATATAGTTAAAAATGTTAAGGTCGCAATAGTACCTACATACAATACTCCTAAAATAGATGCAGATATAGAATGTTATAAAACTGAAAATTTAAATGAAAAATTAGAAATTGTTAAAAACGAATTAAAAGAACATATTACATCTATGGTAGGTTTAAAACCTAATAGTATAAACCTAAAAGTTGTTAAGATAGATACAGAAGTAGCAGTTGAAACTATTAAGGCGGAAGAATTTATAGGAGAAGAAGTAAAACAAGAACAAGAATAAAATATAAAAATAGTAATTACTAAATGTGGTTGCTATTTTTTTATTTATATTTTTTGCAATAAAGAGAAGTAATAATAAAATTAAATATTTTAAGATTTAGAAAATCTATTTGACAAATTTTTTTAAAGGTGTATAATATTAATAGGATGAAGATCACATCACACTTAGTTTATAGTGGAAAAGGGTGTGGTCGCTTTTTTATAATCATTAAAGGAGAAACATTATGGAAGTAAGTGATATTGAAAATATAAGCAAAATGTTAAAACCCCCTTTAACGTTTGAGAAACAGCTTGAAAAATTGATTAATGAAAAGAACATTATAATAAAAAATAAAAAACTTGTATTAGATTTTTTAAAACATAATAATTATTATCAAATATCAGGTTATATACATTTATTTAGAAATGAAAAAATAGAATTTGAGTATATAAAAAATATAATGATATTTGATAGTAAGTTTAGTGAATTAATGATGTATATAATATCAATAATTGAAAAAAGTATAAAAACAAATTTAGCATATTATTTTGCTCATAATTATGAATATAGGAATATTTCATATTTAGATAAAGAAACATTTATGCCACAAAAAAATATTAAAGAAACTAATGAAGAATATAAAAATAAAAGAATTTTAATAGAAGAAAAACACAGTAAATTCATAAAAGAATTTGAAATAAGTAAAAAAAAGAAATGAAAAATTGCCATATATAAAACATCATAAATATAAATATAATGGTTATTTGCCTATTTGGGTGGGTGTAGAATTATTTACATTTGGCAATATAAAATATTTTTATTCAATGCTAAATACGAATGTAAAAAAAATGATTTCTAAAGAATATGATTTAAATGATTATATTTTTTATGATTGGTTAGAAAAACTAAGGCGTTTTAGAAATATGGTAGCACATAATCAAAGATTATATGGAGTGAGTATTTCAATACCTAAAAGTTCTAAAAAAATTAAATTGAGAAGTGGTAAAATTTTTGATTATATACTTATTTCTAAAAATTTTTTTAAAGATAATGAAAATTGGAATGGATATGTATTAAATGAAATGGAAAAAATAATAAAAGAACATAATATAGAAATAGATAAATTAGGTTTTACATATGATTGGAAAATGTTATTGAAAAAATAAAAATAATTTAGAACTATTATAGTTCTTTTTTTTTATAAAAAATAGGATTAGTCGTATAATAAAATAGTAGTAAAAAAAATTTAAAAATGCTAAAATAAAAGAGTAAAAAACAATAAAAACAAAGGTAAACAAGAAATAGAATGGGAGAACAATGGAACAGAGAGCGTTAAGAATAGAGATTTTTAAAATACTATTTGAATATGAAGTTATGAAAAACGATGTATATAACAAAAGAATAGAGAATTTTTTAAAAGAAAACAAACTAAATAAATCAAAGACAGATTTTTTTATTTCATACATTAAAGATTGTATTGAAAAAGAAAATGACTTAATAGATTTAATTAAAATTAAGTTAAGTGGTTGGACTTATGAAAGGTTAGGAGTAGTTGAAAGAACTCTTTTAAAAATGTCGTTTTATGAAATTGAAATTAAGGATATAGGTTACGAGATAGTAATAAATGAAACATTAGAAATAGCAAAAATATACGGAGATACAAAAACTAATAAATTTTTAAATGGAATATTAGCCGAATTAGTAAAAGGTAAATAAAAATGGAAAAGATAATAAAATTTGTGGATGAAAAAAAAACATACAAACAAATATTATTAACTCTTAGAGATAATGATACAATAATACTAGACCTTGGAGATACAAAATTACCTGTAATATTTTTAAATTATCTTTTAAAAATATATAGACTTTGTAAATCTAAAAATAAAGATATAGTTTTTTTATCTAAGAATGAAATAAATGGAGATTTAAAAAAATACTTTAGATTTTTTAAAGATTATGAAGAGTATAAAAATACTAGTATATATTTTAATTTTCAAGTAAAATTATATATTAATAATGACTCTACTAGAAATTTACTTAAAAATATATTTTCGGAAAATGGTTTTTTGACAAAAGAAAGAAAAGAATCTAATTTTTTAAATAAAAATCATGATTGTAGAATGAAAGATATTTATATAATTGATTATGATACATATAAAAAAGAAAAACTTATAGAAATAGAAAAAATAAAAAAACAAAATCCTGATACTGTGGTAATACTTTTAATAAGTTCTGAATCAAGAGAATCAGCACTTAAAATGGTTAATTTAGGTATTGATAGTATAATTGAAAAGCCTATAAATCAAGAGGAACTTTTGGCAATAGTAAAAAAATTAGCCAACGCCTCTAACTTAAAATTTGAAAATATTGAGTTAAATGCTAAAATTAGAAAACTATATGAAAATATTGAAAATGAAATAAGTTTAGCTAAAGATATACAACAAAGTTTTTTGCCTGAAAATAATATAAAGTTTAATGGTTATAATATTTCATATATATTTGAACCATCACAAGGTATAGGTGGAGATTTTTGTGATGTGGTAGAATTAAATGAAAATGAAATAGCAGTAGTGTTTGCAGATATATCAGGTCATGGTATACCATCATCATTATTATCATCTATGTTAAAAGTATTCATTAGAAATGAGATAAAACAATATGCTAATACAAGTAAATTTTTAGAAAATCTTAATGAAAAAGTCATTAATATATTTCCAAAAGGAAAGTTTGTTAGTATGTTTTATATGATTATTGATACAAAAAATAATGTAATGAAATATTCTAAGGCAGCCCAAGAACCAGCATTGTATTTATCTAAAAATAAAGTTAAAGAATTAGAAACAGATGGTCAAGTATTAGGGTTATTTTCTAAAAAAATGTTTCCTGATATGGTAGTTTTTGAGCAAAAAGAAATAGAATTTGAAAAAGATGCTGTCCTTTTATTATATACTGATGGTATAACAGAAGCAGAAAAAGATAATGAAATGTATGGTATAGATAAATTGAAAGAAGAATTTTTAAAAAATGGTAGAAATATAGAAAATATAAAAGAAAGTTTATCAACTTACCTATTAGAAGATGATTTGACTTTACTAATTATATATAGAGATGAGTGATAAGACTGTAATTTTATTATGGTCTTTATTATTTTCTATTTTATGTTGCTTTTACACGTATTTAGAGTTATAATATAAGTGTGAAAAGAACTAAGAAAGGAAAGTTTTTATGAAATATAAAGAAAAAATAATAAATTATCTTGAAAAATCTGGGGGAATAATAACTAGCAAATATTGTGTATTAAATGAAATTCCTAGTGTATATTTAACAAGATTAGTTAGAGATAATATATTAAAAAAAATATCGCAAGGAATATATGTTACTGAAAATGCGGATTTTGATGAGTTATATTTTTTTCAATTAAGATATAAAAAAACTATATTTTCATATTATACAGCACTTTATCTTTTAGGTTTGTCTGATAAAATTATACAAAACATAGATGTTACAGTAGAAAGTGGTTATAAATTTAATGAAATAATGCCTAATGTGAATATAAAATATGTTAAAAAAAGTTTATTTAAATTAGGAGTAATAGAAGTTGAAACAATGTTTGGGAACAAAGTAAGAACATATTGCTTTGAAAGAATAATATGTGATTTTATAAAAAATAAAAATAATATTGATATAGAAATTTATGCTAAAATTATAAGAAAATATATAAATTATAAAAATAAAAATTTAGAGTTATTATATGAAATTGCAAGTAAAATGGGAATTTTAAAAGAAGTTATGGAGATATATTATGAATAAGGTGAAATTGATAAATACTTGTCATAAAATAAAAGAAAAAACAAATTTATCTTTTAATTCAATAATAGCACATTATTTTTTGGAAAAAATTTTAGAGAAAATATCAAAAAGTATTTATGGTATGAATTTTATATTTAAGGGTGGTTTTGTTTTATCTAATTTTGTTGGAATAACTTCAAGAACAACATCTGATATAGATTTTCTTTTATATGGAATAGAATTTACAAGAGAAAATGTACTAGGAATTCTTGAAACAGTTTTATATAAAAATAATGATGAAATAACATATAAAATTATAAGTATTGAAGAAATAAAAGAACTAGATAGATATAGTGGGTATAGAGTAAAAATTTTATGTAAGCTTGAAAATATTAGACAAGTTATACCTTTGGATATAGCAATAGGGGATGTAGTTACACCTAATCCTATAAGTTATAATTATAAAACTATTTTTTTGGATAAAGAAATAAATATCAAAGCATATACAATTGAAACTATGATTGCAGAAAAAATAGAAACAATTTATAAAAAAAATATTTTTAATACAAGAAGTAAAGATTTTTATGATATATATATATATTATATAAAACTAGGAAAAAAGATATTGATATGAAAATATTAAGAAAGGCGTGTGAAAATACTTTTAAATTTAGAGAAAGTGAATATGATATATTTAAGATAAAAAAATTAATTATAGAAATTTCGAAAAATCAATTATTTATTGATAGGTGGAATTTATATTTGAAAAATAATAGTTATGCAGAAGGAATAAGTTTTGAAAATGTTATTAATGTTATAATAGATGTAATAAATGAAATTGATAAATAAAATTAAACAGGAGAAAGAAAATGAATAAAAAAGTATACAAAGTAAGCAATATGACTTGTAGTTCTTGTGTAAATAAAATAGAAAAAACTTTAGAAGAAAAAGGCTATAATTCTAAGGTTAATTTACTTTCTGAAAAATTAGTTATTTATACGGATAATGAAGATAAAATTAAAGAAATTATGAATAGTATAGGTTACCCTATAAGTGAATTTAAAGATAATAAAGAAATAGAAAAAGAACAAGGATTTCTAAAAATTATTGTACTTTTGTTAATTGCAATATTTAGTATGAGTCCTATACCTGTTTATGCAAAGTGGGTTTTAGCAAGTATTTCAATGATACTTTGTTACCAACTTTTATTAGATGGATTTAGAAATACAATAAATTTATCATTTAATATGAATTCTTTAATATTTATAGGTTCAATATCAGGTTATATATATAGTATATTTAATTTAGATAAGGTATATTTTTCTGGGATAACTGTAATATTATTTACCATAAGTTTAGGTAAATTAATAGAACATAAATTAAAAATTAAAAGTAGGGGCTTAGTTGAAAAAATTAGTAACTTATTACCCAAAACTTGTAATATATTAGAAGATAGTAATTTAAAATCAATAAATATAGAAAATCTTAAAGTAGGGGATATATTAGTAGTTAAAGAAGGAGAAATTATAGCTTCTGATGGTGAAGTTATAAAAGGTTATGCTAGTGTAGATGAAAATAGTATAACAGGAGAAAGTGCATATATATCTAAAAATGTAACAAACAAAGTAATAGGTTCAAGTATAGTAGTTGAAGGGCAAATAAATGTAAAAGTTACAGAAATAGGAGACGATACTGTAATTTCTAAAATAGCCAATATAATGGAAATGACACAAGAAATAAAGCCTAATATTTCAAGAATAGCAGATAAAATAGCAAGTTATGTTATACCCGTTGTAATAGTAATAGCAATATTTACCGGTATAATTTGGTATATAGTAACCAAAGATATGGCAAGGGCATTAAATAATTTTATGTCAGTTTTATTAATATCTTGCCCTTGTTCAATAGGACTTGCGACTCCTGCTTCAATTAGTATAGGAGTATCTTTATTAGCAAAACAAAATATATTAATAAAAGATGGTAAGGCTTTGGAAAAAGCATATAAAATAAGTGATATAGTAATGGATAAAACAGGGACTTTAACTAAGGGTAAACCCAAAGTAGTAGATATAAATCTTAGTGAAGAAGATATAGAATATGTATACAATATAGAAAAATATGTTCATCATCCATTATCTAATGCAATAGTAAAATACTTAGAAAAAGAATATAAGCCTAAAAATATTGAATTAAGTGTTAGAAATTTTCAAGGTTTAGGTGTGTTTTCTAAACCATATAATATTGGGAACAAAGCATTGATGCTTAGAAAAAGAATAGATATATCTAATTACGAAAAAGATTATGAACATTTTACTTCTCAAGGTAAAACATACATATATGTAGCAAAAGAAGATAAAGTTGTAGGTTATATTTGCTTAATAGATGATGTTAGAAAAAGTAGTATTGAATTTATAAGTTCTTTAAAAGAAAAAAATATTAAACCTTATATGTTAACAGGTGATAATGTAAGAACAGCAAACTATATTGCTAATAAATTAGGTATAGAAAATGTTAAAGCAGAAGTGTTACCTTATGAGAAAAGTCAGGAAATTGAAAAAATAAGTACTAAGGACAACTATGTAGCCATGGTAGGAGACGGTATAAATGATGCTGTGGCTCTGAAATCCGCTAATATAGGTATTGCTGTGGGTAAAGGTTCTGATATCGCTCTATCAGCCTCTGATGTGATATTACTTAAAAATGATCTGAATGATATACATAAACTTATAAAAATAAGTAAATATACTATGAAAAATATAAAAGAAAATTTATTCTTTGGATTTATTTATAATATGGTAGGTATAGTAATAGCAACAGGTATATTAGGAATAGAATTAAGTCCTATGTTAGCTTCACTATTTATGGTAATGAGTTCAATATCGGTATTACTTAATGCACTAAGACTTACGAGATTAAAGGTGGAATAATGAAAAAATAAATCTAGAATGTGTGAGAAATTTTATAGAAAAATATAAAGATAAAATGTCTAAACTTAGTATAAGAGAAGGTAGTAAATATATTTAATGTAATCTTGAAATTTGCAAATTTCTAAAATAAATGGTATAATTAGTTCTGAAAAGTAGAACTAATAGAGAGGTAGTGGTATTATGATAATCATGAATATTGAATTAGATAATATATATTCATTTAATGATTTTAAATTAAATTTTTCATACCCTAAAAAAATAGTAAATAATACAATTAGAAATGAATTTTTGGTTGATAAACCTAATTTTAGATATAAAAAGGTAAATATATTAATGGGGTCTAATGCTACTGGAAAATCAACATTAGGAAAGTCTATAATGAAAATTTTTAATTTTATTAATAAAAAAGAATTGTCTTTTTTAGAGGAATTTCATAATAATAAACAAAAAAAATTAAAATTTTCACTAGATTATATAAATAATTTTGATATAAATTATTTGTATAGAATTAATTGTGAATATATAGATAAAGAAAATGTTAAATTAGAAATTTATAAGTCTAAAATAAATAAAACAGATTCTTATGAAAAATGTATAAAAAAATTTGAAAAGATTTCAGATGATAATTTTGATTATTTAAATAATATAGAAAAAATAAAAATAGAAGGATGGAATTTTAGTTTTCCAGATTTTGATTTTATTGATACAGTTAATTTAAATATATTTAATAAAATTTTAAAAACTTTAGATAATACTGTTAAAGAAGTAATTAAAAGCAAAGAAGTTAAAGATACATATATTATAAGTTTTAAAAATAGAAATGATAATGTTATCGTACAAAATGGCAAGGTTATTGATAGTTCTATTTTATCGACTGGAACTAAAAGTGGTATGGATATTGCTTCTATTTTGACGGCTATTTATGAAAACAGAAATGGATTTTATTACTGTGATGAGAAATTTTCATTTATAAATAGTGAAATTGAAAAAACAATATTAAGTTTAATGATAGAATTTTTACACGATAATACACAATTATTTTTTACAACACATAATATAGAAATTTTAGATATGGATTTGCCAATTCATTCATTTATATTTTTAAATAAAAGAGATAAAATTTCAGTAGTTAATCCAGAAAAATATATAAAGAAAAATGACGTTTCACTTAAAAATGCATTACAAAATGAAATGTTTGATTTTGAGCCTAATTTAGAATATTTATATATTTTAGAAGAGGAACTTAAAAATGAAAAGTAGAAAATTATTGTATTATTTAGTTGAAGGGGATACAGAAAAAAACTAGTTGAAAGCATTAAAAATGAATATATACTTGCAGGTAGAATTAAAGTTCATAATGTTGTAAATCAAGAAATAACAGATACATTTTTAAGAACATTAAAACCAAAAACGATAGTAATATTAATTTTTGATACCGATATAAAGAAATTAAAAATATTAGATAAAAATATTATGAAATTAAAAAAAAGTAAAAATGTAAATGATATAATTGCAATTACTCAAGTAAAATATTTTGAAGATGAAATTGTTTATTCTACGAATATAAATAATATAAAAGATTTATTAAATTCTAAATCAAACAAAGATTTCAAAAAAGACTTTATTAAGTGCAATAATGTTTTAACTAAATTAAAAGATAAAGATTTTTCAATTATTAAATTTTGGAGTAGAGAGGATTCTTATTTTGCAAAATATAAGAATAGAGCAGAAGAAATAAAAATAATAAAATAAGTGAGCAATTTAAGGTTTTGCTCACTTTTACTAATTTATAATATCTAATATTTCTTTTAAGTCTTTAATTATATATGTTGGCTTTAATTCAGTTTCATTAGAGTTTGGATTAAACCAACAAGTATCTATTCCATAATTAATTCCTCCAATAATATCTGTCCTTAAAGAATCACCAATCATTAATATCTCATTTTTGTTAATATGAGAATAATTTTTTAAGCAAAAATCAAAAAAATTAGCATCTGGTTTTCCATGAGTTGCCTCTTCTGAGGTTACAACTAAATCAAAATATTTATTTAATTTAGTTACTAAAACTCTTGATTCTTGAACATATTTTATACCATTTGTTGCGACAACGATTTTTATTTTCTTATATATTTTTTCAAGTACTTGTATTGTGTCTTCTATAATATCATCTGCTTTGGCTAAATAGTCTAAGTACACTTTATTTGCATCTATATCTATTTTAATGCCAATAGTTTCAAAGAAATCTTTAAATCTATTGTTTAATAGATATTGTTTAGTAATTTCTCCATTTTCAAATTTTTTCCAATAACTTCTATTAATTTTATTATATATTTCTAAATATTCATTTTTAAATTCAATGTTTAAAAAATTAAAAAGTTTTTTCATACATTTAGGGTGTGATGCTTTGAAATCTAGAATAGTATCATCTAAATCTAATAATATTAGTTTATATTTCATGTTTAATTCTCCTTTTTATATTGTTAAACTTTTATCTCCTTCAATGAATATTCCTTGATATTCATCTACTCTTTGTACCATATATCTATCATTTTCTTTATCTATTAATTTTTTAAAATCATCAGTTCTATTTCTATCTATTAAAAGTGATAATTTAGTGTCTTTATAGTTAGTTAGCATAGCTTCATCCCCCATACTATCACCGGCAACTATTAAAGGACCTTTATTATATAATGGATAAATATATTTATCTATGGTTTTAACTTTTTCTTTTCCCATAGGCTGTATAGCATTTGAATCAAAAAAACCTGTAAATTTATCATTTTCGATTTCTAAAGTCATACCATATATTTTAGTAATATATTTACTAATTGGTTTTAATACTTCTTCAACAATTATAGTTGCAGATGCTGAAACTACATAAATATCAATATTGTTTTCATACATGGATTTTATAAGGCTTTTCATTTCCATACTAATGCTAAGTCCAGTTTTAAAATTTGATTTGTTATTATTATATTTAAATTCTTCAATATCAAAATTTAAACCTTTATGATATGAAATTGCTCTTTTTGTAATTTCTAAAATTTCACTTATATCTTTATTAGACAGCATTATAAAGGTAATATCAACTTTATATTCTATATATAACATTCTTATCATGTATTCATAATTTGCTTGAAATTCTAACACTTCAAGACTTGTTAGTTCTTTATTAAAAGTTTTAGAGTATAGATTTATAAATTTTTCTATTTCTCTTTTTTGGCTTGAAAATCTAGGAAGTAATTTATTTCTTAATTCATCTATACTAATAGTAAATAACATATTTTTTAATATATAATGAGTAGTTGCAAATTGAATATCATTCATCAATATGGTATTATCACAATCTAAAACTATGTAGTTTTTTCCGTTTTTTTCTTTTATAATTTCTTTTAATTTATTTGAAATTTTCTTATTGAACATTTAATCACCCTAGTAACATTTTATAATATAGAGTATACGAAATCAAGAAAAATATTATAAACACTTATTTTATTATTTATAAATTTGGTGAATCATTTGGTATACCTGATTTTTTTATTAAACTATTTTCTTTTCTTATCCATTCATACCAACCACCTGCATATACACCTATATTTTCATAACCTAGAGCTTTTGCTAAGTAATATGCTTCTGATGCTCTCCAACCTGTACCACAATGAAATGAGATTTTTTTATTTTTTGTTATTCCCCATTTTTCCCATCTGTCCTTACATATTTCATAGTTGAATAATGTATTATCTATATTTCTGTAATCTTCCATGGCATATGGATTAGAACCTGAATGAGCAAATCTAGAGTTTTTAATATCGCCTAGTTTATCTATATAACTATAACCTGTTGTTTTCCCCATATATTCTGGAATACTTCTTACAGAAGCTATAACGGAATTTTCATCATTTATTAATTTTAATTCTTCATCATAAGTTATAAGAATAGAATTTTTATTTTCTATAGTTCCGAAATTAGATTTAGATGATATATTAATTTTAGTTTCTAGTTTTCTATTTTCAAGTTTCCATAATTTTTTTCCGCCATTTATAACTTTTATATTTTTTACTCCTACATATTCCATAATAAATGCGGCTCTAAAACATGCTATCGTTGCTTTTTCAGTGCCATATAAAATTACAAGTGTATCTTTATCAATACCTAGATTTTCTAAAACTTCTTTTATTTTATTATTATCTGGTATTTGCCAAAATTTATCAGCTATAGAACTATCTATATTTGAGTATAAATCTAAATTTAATTCACCTGGATTATCATTTATATCATCTGATGATACATTAAGTGCAGTTTTTATATGTCCAGATGAATATTCATTTACTTCATTTGGAAGAGATACTTCAATAATTTTAAATGTTTTTCCGTTATATTTTTCAGGATTTTTATCATCTAATAGGGCTTGTACCCAACGCGGAGATACATACATATCGTAGTTTTTAAGTTTATTTAGATTTTTATTTATTTTTACATAACTTTTAATACCATCATTTAATATATATAAATCTGTAAAACCAAGATTTATATATTTATTATATTCTTCTTTTGTTATTGATTCATCAGAATATATAACAGTTTTTTTATTTTTATCTATATTTTTTCTTTTTAACTCTAAATTAAGTTTATCTTTATCAAAATCTAACCAAGCAATAGGAAAATCTATAGCATTTGGTATATGACCACTTATACCAAAACTATTTTTCCAACCTATATAATATTCTTCATCCCTTATGTCTATAATTTGAATATTATTATTTAAATTTTTTGAAAGTAGTTTTTTCATTTTACTAACCCCCTTGATATTGGCGGTACTGTAAAGTATACAGC
>NZ_LOQI01000005.1 GCF_001517915.1 Oceanivirga salmonicida
TTTTACTTTTTTTTGAAAAAACTTTTTCTTTTTTTCTTTATTCTTAGTATTTACGATTTCCTTTTCATATTTTTTCTTTTTATTATAGTTATTTTAATCTTTTTATTTTCTAAAGTTTATAGTAAAAAACATATTTTATTATCGTTTAAAATTTGAGATAAATTATATATACGAGACTTATAATAAGGTATGTTTTATTATAAAGCATTTTATTACTACTTAATAATCTTCCTAAAATTCATAATCTAAAAATATATTAGCCCCAAACTTAGATTTAGTGTTTATATTAGCATTAATTCCTAATTTCAAGTTATTAATAGGTATAAAACTTACTCCTATTTGATAATCCAAAACCATTCTACTTAATTTTTCTCCTTGAAATACAGTGTCTTTATCTAAAATATTTACTTTTAATGTATTATTAATATTAGTATTTATATCTAATTTTAACCTATTATTGATAGTTATTTTATCAAAAATTGTTGTTTTAGTTGCTATACCAAATCCTATTTTATCGTTTATAAATATATTTTTTAATATTTTAACTCCTAAACTTGAATTTTCCCTAGCACTTTCAAACACATTTAAAACTTGTAAAGTGTTTGATATAAAGGGAGTAAAGATTGTTTTTATTTTATCAATTTTAAAATCTCTCTTAAATAACAATTTATTTTGAAACATTAATGAATGTAATTTATTTTTTACTTTTTCATCTATAATCTCTCTTGAAATTTTAGTATTATTATACGACAAAGAATTATCTATTATTATATCTAAGCTTTTAAAATTATGTGTATACACTATTCCAAATTCCACATTATTATTAATAAATTCAGATTTTACTTTGTCAAAATTATAGTTTGAATGTGTATAGACTCCATATAAATTTAGATTTATATTTTTACTGATGTTTTTACCATATGAAAAATATGTACTATTTAATATTTTTTTTAATTTTGAAGACTTGTCATTATCAAGTACATTAATATCTATAAATGTACCAAAACTAATTTTATTTTTCTTATCATATATATTGTATAGTAAATTATTTAATTTAATATTTTGAACTTCTAAATTCCCTTCAAATAAACTACTAATAAAATTACTATAATTATCTGTAAATATTTGTTCTTTTGCATTCGCTTTATCTATTGCCTTTGCATTTATTAAAGCAACTTCACTTTTTGATAATAATAAATTTTGTTCTGCTATTTTTATATCTCCATACTCTTCAAAAAATTTACGAGTATTTATATCATAACTTGCTATATTCCTTAGTTCACTCTCACTTAAATCTTTTAATTTTTTACCTGTTTTACTTCCGTTTATAAATTCTAATTTTACTATCTTATTATTGTTTATTAAAATTGGATTTAAGAAAATATTATCAGTTTTAATATCAATTAATATTGGATTTTCAGATATTATAACCTTATCTAAATCTATCTTTTTATTTCCATTAAAATTAAAATTTATTTTACCATTACTTTCAAAAGATTTTACCTTTAATTTGATATTTTGATTAATATTAGTAATACTCTTTTTACTTGATTTATATTCACCTATATTAGAATTAACATTAAAATTTACTATTCCTGAATTATGTATAATATTTATATTTATTTCTTTATTTCCATCTATATTTAGCTTTGCAAGATTTCCCACTTCATAATGAGATTTAGAATAATTTTTTAGAGTTAATGTACCATCAAAAATTTGAGTTTTACTAGTATATAACTGTTTTCCTAATAAAATTAATTCTCCTTTACCATTTTTTCTAAGACCCGCTGTTGCAATATTAGCATAATATAGTTTCTCATCATCTAAAACATTTGGTATTCTATGTCTAAATACTTGTCTTTCACTTTTGTTTAAAATTTTTCCTAAAATTGCTATTGTTGTACTCTTAGTTGTATTCCCATCACCTTTTAATCCACTAGTTATATCATTTTCAAATACACTAACCATATTAATAGGTATATTTACATAAAAATATCTATTCCCATCTTTATCAAATATTTTATCATAATTACCTTTAAAAAACTTCATTTCATCAATTAAACCCGCATTAAAATTATTAGGTCCTTTTAATGCTCTTTCTCTATTAACTTGACCCCACCCACTAAAATTATCTAAATAACCTCCATTATCTACATGATCTGCTGTTGTTAATATTATTTGTTTAACTTGCCCTAATGATAAAAACGGAAATTTTTTCTTAATATCATATGCTAATCTACTAACTCTAGGTGCAGAATAACTAGAACCTGTTACTATTGTATTATCTGTAATATTTATATAGCCATCATGTCCTACAACATGACTACGAAGTGACAGTGCTATTGGTTTATATTCTTGTTCAATGTTATTTCTATTATTTATATAAAAATATTTTATATCTTCATAAACTTTTTCTTTATTTTCTAATGTTGTTACTTTTTCAAAGTCTTTAAAGAGTTTGACCATAGGATTTTTATAAATATATTTTTCAATAAATTGATTTTTTACAAATATAGTTTCACTCCTTAACATTTTTTTTACTTCTGGACTAGCATTATCATAGCCTTCTACAAAACTTTTAGCAAAATATTTTGTATTAGTTCCTTTTGAATTATTTGATAGTGATGCAATTCTTAATGTTTTATTATGTTTATATTCGGCTGAATTATGTATTAAAGGAGTATAAAAATCATCTTTATACCTATATTCTCTTACTATTTTATCATTATACTCATTGTATTTATTATATTTATACATTTTGTCCATATAATCAATCCAACCATATGAATGGTTGGTAATTCCTATTATGTTTTTTATATTTATATAATCACGCGAATACAGAGTTAAATCTATATTTAAATTCTTTTCATCATCATCTACTTTCAAATTATTATTCACATCTAAAAATGAATCTAAAACATTTTGCGGGTGTTCATTATTATTTTTATTAAGTTGTGAACCTAATTTTAAATTATTAAATTTAACTTTAGATATTTTCCAATCATTTGCTCCAACAATGGTCTCTATAATACTAACTTTTGGGTTATCATCATAATCATAGTCTAAATTATCAGTTTTATAATCCTTATCTATTATTACATTATTATTAGCTTCAACATATCTTGAAATAATATTATCAATCTTTATTTCTTTAAAATCTTTATAGTTTTGTTCATTGATTTCCTTTTTTATCACATTATCTATAATTTTATCTTTTATAGCATTATCTACAATTTTATCTTTCACATTTTCAATAATTTCACCTTTTACATTGTCTATAATTTTATCTTTTATAACATTGTCTACAATTTTACCCTTTACATTCTCAGTAATTTTATCTTTTATAACATTATCTATTATATTTATACCATTTACTTCTATTCCCACACAACTTGGTAAAATACTAATTACTAAACATAAATTTAACAATTTTAATTTCATATTATATCTTCTCCAATTCATATTTAAGATACAATATTTTCGCTTGTATTTGCTTAAACTTATTTTTTATTTACCACGCATTATACACTCTTTGACATATTTTTGATAGCAGAAATTTCAAAAAAAATTAAATCAAATTTATTTGACAAAATTATAAAAAATATGTTAGTATAGATTGTTCACAAAGTGAACTAAATTAGAAAATTTATGAAAGGAAAAAAAGGGAGAAATATGAAAAAGTATATTTTATTTGTACTATTAATCATTTCTAATCTTATTTTTGCAAATGATGATATTACTGGTTATTGGTATAATGCAAAAAACGAAGCAGAACATACAGCCATAATTAAAATTGAAAAATCAGAAGATAATAAATATTTTGGTAAAATTGTAAAACTAAAAAATCCAATTTATTTAGATGGTGAAAATAAGGGTAAAAAGAAATTAGATTTGAATAATAAAAATCAAGATTTAAGAAATAGGACTATTGAAGGAATTAAAATAATTGAAAATTTCAGATATGATGAAAAAAACAATGATTTTAGAGATGGTACTATATATAATCCAGAAGATGGTAAAGTTTACTATTCTTATATTAAATTCCAAAAAGATGGAAAATTACATGTTAGAGGCTCTGTTGATGCATTAGGTTGGTTTGGAAAAACTAGAACTTGGTCAAGAGTAGAAGATAAACATTAATATTAATTAGTTACTCCGTTCTTGTTTTTTCATTTATAGACATGTCCCCCAATTAAATGCTATAATAAAAGAAACATTAATGGAGGTAAACCTTGAAAGAAATTATAGAATTTATTGTCCCCTTTGCTTCTAATTGTTTAGAATTAGTTGGAGTTATTATTGTAATAATAGGTTCTATTAATTCTTTAATTAAATTAATTACAAGCAAATTTGATCTCAATAATGTTAAAATAAAATTACAACTAATTAAAGCTCTTGAATTAAGTTTAGAGTTTAAATTAGCAGCAGAACTTTTAAAAACTGTATTAATACGCACAGTAGATGAATTATTAATACTATCTGCTATTGTAATTTTAAGAGTCATTATGACTTTTGTAATACATTGGGAAATCACAAATTATAAAAAAAGAGATGAGTTATGAAAAAATTAGAACATACTCTCATTACACTTCACAATAGTCTATACTTTTGTGTCTAGTTTTGAGTTGGGTGTTCTAATTTTTTATATATTTTTATGTATTAAAAACAGCACAGATAAAAGTGGAAGCGTTAATAATAATATTGCCATTGCTTTTAAATACTCTATTCCAATAGCACCTACTATTACTCCCATTGCAAATGATAGTACTACACTGGTAAATATTTTAATTCCATTTTTATCTTTTTTTACTATACTTTCTATCATTTTTCTAGTATTTCCTGTACACATAGTAGACATATATATAGTCTCTTCTATTTTCTTAAAAGTTTGTATTTGTACAGCACTCATAAATGAAATTATACTAATAGTCAACAAATTATATTTATTATCTTTAAAAATAAATATAATTAGTATTAAAACTACTTCTAATTATAGGCTCTGTTGATGCATTAGGTTGATTTGGAAAAACTAGAACTTGGTCAAGAGTTGAAAATAAATAAAACTATAAATCCCAATTCAAAAAAGGCTTCATTTTTGAAAATCCTTTTTATACCTTATATTATCTTCTATTGTAATTTTAATTTGAAGACTGATATTTATTTATTGCAATAAACCATAATTTATATGATATTATAGTTAAAAATATAGCAGAAAATATATATGCTAATAAATATGTCCAATTTATTGTTCCTTTTAATATATCTATTGGCCCATTAAAAACCATTAAATAAGAAATTAAAAATACAAAAATATACTCTACTGGTTTTGGATAAATACCTTTTGGTTTTAAAGAGGCGTCTTCCAACAGTTCTGGTAGTCCTTGAATTGAATTAGCTTTATCTGTATAAAAAACAATTAATACTAATAATCTTGATATGAGAAACATATACCATACCCCTAATATTACCATAACTGCCCATCCAGTAATTTTCAAAATAGATATATCTTGTATTATAAATAAATATATTTGAAAAATTATACCCATTATTGCTGTTATTAAATTTTGCAAATCTATTCCATAAAATGTATACAACCAATATGAATTTATAGGTCTTATAAATTTATAATCCATTTCTCCTTCTAATACTTCATCGTAAATACTTTCATTACCGACTATAAAAAAACAATAATTTAAAGAAGTTAATATAAAACCAGTAGAAATTAAATTTATACTGTCCATAAATGTATAACCCGCAATATTATCAGTATAACCATAAAATATATAACTACTTAATATTTGTAACACAAAAAATAATATTGATACTATAAACATTATAATTGAAGAAGTTCTATATGCCAAAGACTGTTTTAAACTATTTTTAGACAATGTTATAAATAATCTAAAATTCATATTATGCCCCCATTCCTTCATATGTTTTTAATCCTTTTATCAATAAAAATCTATACAGTATCTTTAAAATTATAATCCAGATTATGCATGACAACATATAATACAAAATTTGATTAAATTCAATTTTACTTTCTAATATCTTAGCCAATACATATGAAACTAATGAAAATGGATTATATTTAACAATTAAAAATATATTTTTAGGCAATAAATCCAACGGAAAATATACACCCGCTAATATATAAAATATTCCATTGAATAATCCATTTAAAGACCATGTTTGTATAATCCAAAATCCTATTGTCGATATAACTGCTATTAAATAATAATACATTATTATTGTAAAAAATACATAAATAAATACAAAAAACTTATAATCTATTTTTGAAATTAATATCATTATTAAAAACATTGACATCACTATAAATTTATTTCCCATATATTGAAAAAAATTTTCTTTTGAAAATGATATTGGTCTTAATAAAATTGTTGTTAATTTACCTGTTCTAACTAATCTACCAATTCTATGAATATCGTTAAAATTATATAATAAAATTGTTAAATTTGTAATTAATATATATATAGTCATTTCATTAATATTATAATCTCCAATTTTACTTAATTCACTAGTTGTATATACATTTTTCCAAATAAAATATATTATAAAAAATTGAAATAAATTTATCCAAATCTTTGATAAAATATTAAACCTATGTTGAAATTTTATAAGAATTTGATTAATCATAATTTTATAATATTTTTTCATAATTGGTCTCCTTTAAAAATTTCGTATATTATTTCTTCTAATTCCTTAGTATTATCTTCAAAAGATATAATATTATTTTTACCTATTTCAAACTTACAATTATCTATTTTTTTAAATTCTATATCTTTAAATGGGAATTCATCTATTTCCGTATGAATTATGTATTTAGTTTCTACTTTATAACTATTTTTTAATTGCATAATATCAGTATCTAGTGTTATTTTTCCTTTTAATATAACGACTATTCTCCTACATAAATATTCTATATCTTTCATATTATGACTAGTTAATATTATTGTAGTTTTTTCATCACTATTTAATTTTAATAAAAATTCATGTATTGCTTTTTGACTAATTATATCTACCCCAATTGTTGGTTCATCTAAAAATAATATTTTCGGTTTATGTATTAAAGAACAAATTAATTCAAATTTTAATCTTTCTCCCAAAGATAATTTTCTCACAGGAATGTTTATTTTATCTTCTAGATTTAATAAATTAGTCATTTTCTTTAATCTATTATTAAATTCCAATTCATTTATTTTATAAATATCTTTTAACATTTTAAGTGTATCAATACTTGGTAAATCCCAGATTAATTGACTTTTTTGTCCAATAACTACACCAATTTCCTTCAAATAATTCTCTTCTTTTTTATATGGTATATAATTATCACATAAAATTTCTCCATTTTCTATTGATAATATACCTGTCATAAGTTTAATTAAAGTTGTCTTTCCTGCTCCATTTGGTCCCAATAATCCAACAATTTCTCCTTTATCAACTTTTAAACTTTTGATATCTATTGCATCAATATACTCATATTTTCTTTTAAAAAAATCTTTAAAATTATTTAAAAATCCAACACCTTTTTTATAAGTTTTATATTGATATTTTAAATTTTTAATTATTATCATAATTTATTACCTCATTTTCTTTTTTTTCAATAATTTCATTAAAATTAGGTATATTAGGAACAACTGGTACTCCTTCTGCAACTAAGTGAAAATGTTCAAAATTAGGTATTACTACTTTAATACACACTATATTATTTTTTTCAAATAATTTTGCCAAATAAACTTTATATCCTTTTAGATATAATTTTTTTATTATAAATTCTATCATATCTTTTAAATCTTGACTATTTAATGAATTATTTTCAAAATTTATTTCTTTATAAGTATCATAAATGTAATTTAAATTAAATATTTCTAAATATTTTTTCAAATTATTTTCTATAAATATTTTTTCTTTTTTTAATAAATTTTCTTGTTCAGTTATATCTGTTAAATGGTATGACTGCAAAAGTTCTAAAATTGCTCTTTCTAGGGCATACTCTGATAATAATGAACATCCACTTCCTTTATAAAATTTTCTTATGTCTTTATTTTTAGGGTACACTAAATAAGCATACAGGTCAAATTCATTTTTAAGTTGTACTATTTCAATTTCTTCCCCAATTTCTTTTTCAACTTCAAATAAAATTTCTTTTAATCTTTTTGTTAATGTAAATTTATTTATTTTTAAAGGAATATCACCTTTCATAAATACATCAATATAATGTTTTGACAATGATTGTCTTTCTATTAATTCATTTAAAGCATGTAATATTGCTTCTTTTTTATTCATTCCAATAGCAATACCATTATTTGAAGAATATACTGTTGCTTTTCTTAATTCTGTATATTCTTTATTTTCATAGATATATATCAATGCTTCTGGTAAAAAAAAACTACTTTTCCCATTGTATTCATTAAATTCTATTGCAAAATATTCTTTATTTTTCTTTTTTTCAAAAAAGAAATAATCTACTGCATTATCATATTCAAAAATTTCTTTTAATTCATCAAAATTAATTTTTTTAACTCTATTTTTAGATATTTTATTTTCATAAATATAATGTTCTAAAAATTCAAACAATCCACTAGCAAGAGATTGATTTCCAAATCCTTTTCCAGAACTTAATACTTCATTGGATTTAACTAAAATTGTTTTTATATTATTATTATCTGTATTATATTCTTCAACTTCATATTTTAAATTCATTTCTGTCATAGTTTTTTTTATATTTTCAATGGCACTGTCTACACCATATATTCTTTCAATATTTTTCATTTTTTCTCCAAATTTAATTAAACGCCAAGAAAATACTTGGCGTTTTTTTACTTACTATATTATAAATTAATTGATAATAATAACTCTAAAATTTCATCTTCTAATAAAATAATAGGTGCTGTAGTTGAATTAGAAATTTCTGTTCTTCTATGTCCCATTTTAATGCCCCCCCCCCCTTTTTGCTATATTTTCATTATATCATAAATCTCTTTTAATTACTATTTTTTATTTTTTATATATTTTTATGTATTAAAAACAGCACAGATAAAAGTGGAAGCGTTAATAATAATATTGCCATTTCTTTTAAATACTCTATTCCAATAGCACCTACTATTACTCCCATTGCAAATGATAGTACTACACTGGTAAATATTTTAATTCCATTTTTATCCTTTTTTACTATACTTTCTATCATTTTTCTAGTATTTCCTGTACACATAGTAGACATATATATAGTCTCTTCTATTTTTTTAAAAGTTTGTATTTGTACAGCACTCATAAATGAAATTATACTAATAGTCAACAAATTATATTTATTATCTTTAAAAATAAATATAATTAGTATTAAAACCACTTCTAAAATAACTATATATTCTCTCCAATGTATACTACTTTTTTTAAATCTGTCTCTTAACATTTCAACCAGTACTATTCCTATAATAAAAAATATAATAGGGAATAGATATTTTGTTATTTCTTTAAAATTAAAATTATATATACTATAAATCATTAATACTATATTCCCAGTTATAGTTGTCGCAAAAACTTTACCTTTCAAAAGAAAAGAATAAATTTCTAAAAAACCTCCTATAAAAGTAAGTAATATAGCTACTTTTAAAGTATCCGAACTTTGTTTTCTCATCAAAACCTCCTAATAAAAATATTTTATCATAATCTTAATATTTTGTCTTGCTAAAAATAATTTAAAAATGATACTATTGTAATGTAAATTTATTATATACAAAATCAATTTAGGAGGTACAAAATGAAAAAATTAAATAGTACTGATTATAATGCTTTAAATTATATTTTAAATAATAAAAAACTAAAAAAAATTGAATTATCTAAATTATTAGATATAACGCAACCAGCTATATATAAATTAGTAAAAAAATTAAGTAATTTAAACCTTTTAATTCTTGAAGAAAATTTTGACAAAAGAAGTAAATATAACATAACTATAAATAAAGATTATAAAAAAATTATAGGCTTATATGCTTCTATGAATTCAATAGAAATTATAATTTTTGATTTAGTTGGTAATATTTTAGAAAGTTTCTCCTATAAAATAAATTTAACTTTTATTCAGAAAACGAAAACTAGAAATTTTTTATTATCTGAAATTGAAAAAATAATAAATGATTACGGAAAAGAAAATATAGCAGGTATAGGTATTTCTATGCAAGCATGTATAAATTCTGATTTAGGTATTTTGATTTGTTCTGATTTATTTAATGAAAAGAGCATACATATAAAAGAATATATCTTTAAAAAATTTGGCATAGAATGTATCATAGAAAACAATATACATGCTATGCTTTATACTATTGATTTATTTTATAATAAAAATCCTAATAAAATTCTATATTACAATAAAGAAAAAACAAAAGGCTTTTCTATAATGATAAATAACAAAATATATAAAGGGGCAAATTTTAGTACAGGTTGTTTAAAAAATATGAATGATGAAGATATTATTAAATGTATTAATTTTTTAGATATAGATACCGTTATTTTAGATATTGCCCAAGAAAATAGAAAAGAACTTATAAATGTGTTACAATGTAATAGCATAGTTTTTAATGAACTAGAAAACTTAGAAAAACTTTCAGCAGTTACTATAGTTATTAGAAATTTATTTGATAATGAAAAATTAATTAAATTATAATATAAAAAATAAATACTATAAGGAGGTGTAAAATGAAAAAATTAAGTGAAGAAAAAATACAATCACTAAAAAAGAAACTAAAACATGAAGACATAGAGGTAGAAGAAGATGAGATTAATATAAATCTCGATGAAATTGCAGAAGATATTAAAGAATTAAATACTTCTGAAGAAATTCACGATTACCTTGATGAAATTCATGATGTTGATATAGCTGAATTTCTTGATGAATTAGATGAAGATGAAGAAATTATCAGGCTTTTAAATGCTCTGAGTTTAGAAGAAAGAGCAGATATATTAGAAGTTGCTGATGAAGATTTACAAATTAGAATAATAAATTTAATTTCAGAAGAAGAAGCTCTTGAAATTTTTTCATATATGTCTCCAGATAATATAGTTGATATACTAGGCTATGTTGATTTCACTAAAAGTAAATCTTTACTTAATAAGATGAAAAGATCAGAAGCCAATAAATTAAGAGAATTATTAGGTTATGACTCTGAAACTGCCGGTGGTATTATGACCACACAATATATAGCATTTAAAAAGAATTTAAAAATGAAAGAAATTCTTGATAAAATTAAAATTATTGGTCCAAAAACAGAATATATAGAAACAATTTTTGTTCTTGATTTAAATGGAGATTTAATAGGTGAAGCCGATTTAAGGGATATTCTTATTTCTTCAGAAGATATACTACTTGAAGAAATAATGGAAGAAAATATTAAATATGTCTATGCAGAAGAAGACCAAGAAGAAGTTGCAAGATTAGTTTCAAAATATGGGCTAAAAGTTGTTCCAGTATTAAATAAAAAAAAGAAATTATTAGGTATTATTACCATAGATGATATAGTTGACGTTATACAAGAAGAAAATACAGAGGATATTTTGAAATTAGCAGGTACTAGTAATGATGAAGATCTTTATACTAGTCTTTTTGAAATTATAAATAAAAGATTACCTTGGCTTTTAATTAATCTATTAACTGCATTTTTAGCAGCATTTACAGTTAGAATGTTTTCTACAACAATAGATAAAGTAGTTGCTCTTGCAGTTACTATGCCAATAGTTAGTGGAATGGGTGGTAATGTAGGTACACAATCACTTGCAGTTACGATTAGATCTATTGCATTGGGAGATTATGATAGTGATGAAAATTTAATAATTTCATTAAAATATGTTGCATTAGGATTTATTAATGGTATAATATTAGGGGTGGTATGTGGAAGCATAGTTTATTTTATGTTTGGTATTCCATATTTAAGTTTAA
Source organism: Oceanivirga salmonicida (assembly GCF_001517915.1). Lineage (NCBI taxonomy): Bacteria > Fusobacteriati > Fusobacteriota > Fusobacteriia > Fusobacteriales > Leptotrichiaceae > Oceanivirga > Oceanivirga salmonicida. Next base: position 11,951 of record NZ_LOQI01000005.1, read on the forward strand.
TAATATTATTATCTATGATAGGTAACTGTATTATTGCATGTCTTATTGGTTATTTAATACCTGTTGGACTTAAAGTTTTAAAAATTGATCCTGCTATGGCTTCATCAGTATTACTTACAACAGTAACAGATGTTTGCGGATTTTTCTTATTCTTAGGTCTTGCAAGTTTATTTATAGAAAAATTAATTTAGGAGGAAAATTATGAATAACAAATTATTTTTGGGAATATCTTTAATACTAATAGGTATGTTTAGCCTTTTTGGCTCACTTTTACCAGATACTGCATTAAAATATATATTTAACTGGCAAATTATGATAATTTTAATGGGAGTTTATTTCTTATTGAAAAAGGGAATAAATAATGTAGCAGGAATAGCTCTTATTGCCACTGGTTCACATTTCTATATTGAGAAATTTTTACCACTTCCATATACAAATATAACATTACCAATCATATTAATAATAATTGGAGTTGTAATTATAGTACTCCACTATAAAGATAGTTCTAATGATAAATAAGAAAAACAAATAAAACAAACAGGGGTGCTTAATGCTGAGATTATACCCTTTAACCTGATGCAGTTAATACTGCCGTAGGGAGTTTTAACAGAGTAATTTTTTATTACTTTAATAACTCTCTATTTAGAGAGTTTTTTTATTATAAAGGAGTTTTATGAAAAAAATTATAAATTACAGTTTGATATTTATAATTCTAATTGTTTGGCAAATATGCTCTTACTTAGAATTAGTGTCAAAATTTTTATTACCTTCACCAGTTGAAATAGTACTAGCCTTTATACATGATTTTAAATTAATCATGTATCACACTAGTTTTACTATGAAAGTAGCATTTATTGGTATACTTATAGGTATTGTATTAAGCCTATTTTTATCACTAATAATGGACAAATTTAAAGTCTTACATGACTTAATTTCTCCAATTTTAATACTTACACAAACTATACCAACTATTGCCATAGCACCTTTACTTATAATTTGGTTAGGTTACTATATGTCTCCAAAAATAGTATTAGTAGTTTTAGCAACTTTTTTCCCTATAACTATTTCCCTTATAAACGGTTACAGGTCTGTTGATGAAGATAACATAAAACTATTAAAAGCAATGGGTGCGAATGAATATCAAATTTATAAATATTTAAAAATACCTTCATCTATGCCTTTTTTCTTCTCGGGTTTAAAGGTATCAATGTCTTATGCATTAATATCTGCTGTAATTGCTGAATGGCTAGGTGGTTATTATGGTCTAGGGGTATATATGACGCGTGTAAGAAAAGCTTATGCACTAGATAAAATGTTTGCTATTATCTTTTTCATAAGTATATTAAGTTTATTACTCATGTTATTTATAGATAAATTAGAAAAAAGAATTATTAAGTATTAAATTAGGAGGAAAAATGAAAAAATTATTAAGTATTTGTACTATGTTATTACTATTTTCTTGTGGTAGTTCAGAAAATGAAAAAATTAATGAAAATAAGAATGAATTAAAAGAAATTACCTTTGTACTAGACTGGACACCTAATACTAATCATACTGGTATTTATGTCGCAAAAGAAAAAGGATTATTTGAAGAATATGGATTAAAAGTAAATATAGTTCAACCAAGTGAAGATAGTTCATCAACTATTGTTGCAGTCGGAAAAGCAGAATTTGGTGTATATTTTCAACCAAATATGATAAAAAAACTTGAAAAAAATATGCCTATAACTGCTATTGCAGCAATTATACAACATAATACAGCAGGTCTTTTAACTCTTAAAAGTCTTAATACTAAATCTCCAAAAGATTTAGAAAAATTAAGATATGCTACTTGGGAAGATGCAGTAGATGATGCTACTGTTAAAGATTTAGTTGGTGAAAATATAAATCCTGTGCCATTTGGTGATGTTACTGACCCAATAGGAGCAATGAAACATAATTTATTTGATTATTTAATATCATATTATGCTTGGGATGGTATAAATGCTAAAATTAAAAATGAAGATATAGATTTCTATTTCTTTAAAGATTTTAATAAAGATTTAGACTATTATTCACCAGTAATTATTGCAAATAATGAATTTATAAAAAATAACCCAGAAATTACTAAAAACTTTTTAAAAGCAGCAAAACAAGGTTATGAATTTGCTATAAAAAATCCTAATGAAGCAGCAGATATTTTAATTAAATATGCTCCTGAATCAGACCCTAAATTAATTAAAGCAAGTCAAGAATGGATTTCTCAACATTATGTAGAAAAAGGAGAAAATTGGGGAGAATTTGATATACAAAGATGGGACAATTTCTTTAAATGGGTATATGATAATAAGTTAATAGATAAACCTTTCCCTAGTTCTTATGGTGTAACAAATGAATATATCAAATAAAGTAAAATTAAGTGTTAAAAATATTTCATATACTTTCAATAAAAATGAAGAAGTTTTAAAAGATATTTGTTTTGATATAAAAGAATATAAAACTGTTGCAATTATAGGCCCTAGTGGTGTTGGTAAAACAACTCTATTTAATATAATAGCAGGCTTATTAGAAGCAAATAATGGACAAGTTTTTTTAGAAAATGAAGATATTACAGGTATAACTTCTAAAGTTAGTTATATGCTTCAAAAAGATTTATTACTACCGTTTAGAACAGTTTTTGAAAATATATCTCTTCCATTAGAAATAAAAGGCCATAAAAAAGAATATATAAAAGAAAATATAGAAAAACATTTAGATGAATTTGGTTTAAAAGGCTTAGAACATAAATATCCCAAAGAATTATCAGGTGGACAAAGACAAAGAGCCGCACTACTTAGAACATATATGTTTTCTAATGAAGTAATACTTTTAGATGAAGCATTTTCATCACTAGATTATATTACAAAAAATAAAATGTATAATTGGTTTAATAATTTAAAAAATGAATTAAAACTTACTTGTCTTCTTATAACTCACGATATAGATGAAGCCTTATTTTTAGCAGACAAAATCTGTATTCTAAAAGGAAAACCAGCAACATTAAAATATGAATTTAATATTCCAAAAGATAAAGATATTTTAAGTCCAGAAGTTATAGAAATAAAGAAAGAAATATTGAAAATTTTAAGCGAATAAAAATAAAGAACATGTCTTCTAACATTATCACCTTTGTATTGTTAGTACATGTTCTTTTTATATAATTACATATTTCTCATTTTTTCCAATATCTCGTGTATCATTTCATGAAGTTTCCATATTTCATCTAAACAAGGTTTACTCCAATCATTGCATGTTTCAAGATAACTCCTTACACAAATATGACTAACCATTTTTAAACCCCATTCAATTTTCGGTATATCTCCATCTAAAAGTATTTTTAAGAATTTTTCATAATCTCTATGATATTCTTTCAGAACTTTATCATTATTATAGCCCTCATCTTTTTATATTTCATTAATTGTAATTTTAGTTTGCTTTATTAACATATCTATTTCTTTTTTTATCATGGCTTAACCTTTCCACTAATAGGTAACAAATTTTATATTCATCATATTTTAATTTTCGTTTTCATCAATACCTTTTGTTTCCTTGAGATTATCTAATACTAATAAAATATCAAAAATAACAACTATTACTGCCATTATTTTATATGAAATTACTATTTTTAAAATATGATAAGTTATAAAATAGAAAAATAATATATCTATCATTATATCAGTTCTTCTTTCATATAAATTTATGTCAAAATAGTAGAAAATAAACATTGTTAATAAAGTAATTGCTACACTTATATTTATTTGTAATTCTATACCAATATGTTCATAATTTAAAATCGTATCGTTTCTAAATAAAGTTAAAAATATAATCATGCCTATTATTAAAATATTTAGTATAGTCTTATTTATTTTTATATCAAAAATTTCTTTTCTATATTTTAAAATCAGATATATTAAAGTTAGTATAATTATAATTAATAATATCATAGACATATATAACTCCGTTTTATTTTTATGCACTAGCCAACCTATCATTCTATATTTATGTAAAATTATTCCTAAAACATTTATCATATACACATATTTAATTTTGCTATACTCTTTATTTTTTATTATCTCTTGAAATAATATCGTTAGTATAAACATAAATATATTATACCCTAGTGTATACACAATCATACTTAAAAAGATAAGTATTTTTTTTATTTTTTCATTCTTAATCTTTAACAATAAAATATTTACTACACTAAACTTTAACAATTCTACTATTATTAATTTTATACTTAATGTATTATTTGTAAATATTTTTATAACTGGTACAAATATTCCCTCAAATAAAGGAGCAAAAAGCAAAAATATCATTAATATAAAAATCAATTCTATTTTAAAGTTTATTTTTTTATCATTCATAATCAATTTCCTATCTATTTATTAAAATTAAAATCACCGAATAAATTAAATCAAAATTTAAAAATGCATATATATTAGAACTTACTAATGTCCCTTTAGAAAGAAAAATTAAAATATTTAGTACATATATAATTATTATTTTCTTCATTTTTATTCACTCCCTATTCTTATAGTTTTATAACTACACCACTATATTTAACTTATTTTTTATCATGTTTTTTTATAATGTCTTCTAATTTAAATGATAGCACAGTAAGTATTTATATGTAAAGGTAATCCTAAATAATTAAATAAAAGAAAAGACATGAATTTAAAATAAACATTTATTCTAATTCATGTCTTTTTATTATATCTTATCTATCATAGAAATTTTATCAACCACTAAATTAGCTATTTCTTTTAATTCATCTGGTGAGTGAGACATACAAATTGAATAATCGACAACATTAAACATTGCTCTATCATTTTCAGAATCTCCTATACCTATTGTATAATAAGGTGTCTTTTCCATGATTTTTTTTATTGCATTCCCCTTAGAAATATCTTTTGCACATATTTCTATTCTTGTTCTAGAAGTTTTAACTATACTTAAACTATCGCCAAATTTTTGCATTAAATCATTAAATATTTCAACTTCTTTGTTTCTATCAGGTCTTACATTTATTTTATAAATATCTCTATTTTCTAAAAGGTCAAAAGGGTATTCAGTGCAAATCATTTCCATATCCCATAATGACTCTGGTTTATCATGCATAAAATTTCCTATTCTTTTCTTACCATCTAATGCATCAAAAACCAATTTTTTTTCTTTGAAATAATCATATAATTTTTTAAGATTAACAGTATCTATCAATTCATTAAAAATTTCATTTCCATTTTTGTCTATAATTTGTGCTCCATTAAATCCAATTTTATAATCAAATAAAATATCATTTTCTTTTTCTATATATTCTATTTCTTTTACAGATCTTCCTGTTGCTACCGCTATTAAATTATTTTTTGCAAATTCTTTAAATCTTTTTAAATCAAGTTTTTCAACATTTATAGAATTTTGTACAAAAGTTCCATCTAAATCTGTGATTATAAGTCTCTCCATTTAACCTTCCATCCTTAAAATTTCTCTTATTTCCATTTTTAAAACATTCGCATGTGCTCCATATATTGATTGCATTTGCATACCGCTTTCCACAAATCCTAATGCTTTATACTTAGATTTAATTATCTCTTTATCTATTAACGATTTATCTTTTACATTAATACGAAGTCTTGTAATGCAAGCATCAACTTCTACAATATTTTCTTTTCCACCATGGGCTTCTATTAGACCTAATGCTTGTTCTCTAACAGACATTTTTTCGTTTGATTTTTCTTGCATTTCATCTTTTAATGTTTTCAAACCATATTTAGCTCTTGTTTCTTCTTTTGTCGCAAGGAAAACTTCATCTTCATCTTCTCTACCAGGAGTTTTAAAATTAAATTTCAATATCATGTATTTGAAAACAAAATAATAAACTATAAAACAAATTGGTCCTGCAATTAAAATTAAATACCATTTTGTTCTTGTACCTTGTAATACTCCATAAATTACAAAATTAATAAATCCATGCCCTGTTGGTGTTAAAAAAGCTGCTCCCGCTATATTCATTGATAATAAAGTAAGACCACATAAAATAGCATGAACTCCATATAATGCTGGTGCTACAAATAAGAAAGTAAATTCTAATGGCTCTGTTATTCCTGTTAAAAATGACGAACCTGCTGCTGCTAATAATAAAGAACCTATCAATTTTCTTTTTTCAGGTTTAGCAGTTCTATACATTGCAAATGCTGCTCCAACTAACCCAAACATATTATATACAAATTTCCCTGAACTAAATCTTGTAATATTAGGGTCTATTATAGCATCAGGAGAAGAAATTGCTGCCATATATGCGTTTATAGTTCCTGCAACTGTTTTACCATCTACTACAAATATTCCCCCTAATTCTGTTGTTCTAATTGGCCAGTTTAATCCATGGTGTAATCCAAATGGAAGTAAAATACGCTCTGTTACTGAGTATAAGAAAGTTCCAACATAACTTGATTTTAATATTGCTACCGAAGCAAGATTTATAACTACTTGAACATATGGCCATACAAAAAATATTATTATAGAAACTATTGCCATTACAGGCATTACCATAATGGGTACTAATCTTGGTCCACTAAAAAATCCTACAACTGATGGTAATGTTAAAGTTATTGCTTTTCTATGAACTAAATATGCAACAAGCCCTGCTATTATACCACCAAATACATTTAAATCCATTGTTTGTATACCTAATATAACAGTTTGCATTTGTTTTGATAATTCTGCCTTATCAGCTAATGAACCTGAACTTTTTAATAAAAAGTTTAATACATAGTGCAATGTTAAAAATCCTATTAAAGCAGATAATGCTGCTGACCCTTTTTCTCTTTTAGCAAGTCCTACACAAACTCCAATAGCAAATATTATTGGTAAATTTTTAAATGCAACTTGTCCTAATGTTACAAGTAATCCCATAAAAATCTTAATAATTGGATTATTTAAGAATGGGTATAATTCAACTGTTGACTTATATGTAAATGCCTTTCCTATTCCAAGTAATATACCAGCAGCAGGTAATACTGAAACTGGTAATAAAAAACTTCTGCCAAATTTTTCAAAAGCAACTACAAATCTGTTTCTTTCCATAATGTATATCTCTCCTTTTTTTATTTTTACAATAATATTATATCTTAAAAAATATTATTACATATATTTTTTATCTATTTTTACTATTATTAAAAAAAATTACATTTAGAGTAAAATTTTACCTTAATAAAAAAGAACATATTCTTGGACATGCTCTCTTTAAAGAATTTTTATATATTATTTTATATTTTCTAAATCCAATAGTAATTTTTCAAATACTAGATTAGATGCTATATGTAACATTAATCTTGACCTTATTTTCTCTCTTTTACTAGACGAACTATATGTATACAAACATACATCACTTAATTTTTCTAAATTATTCCCACCATAACTTGTAATACTTGCTATTTTAACATTATTTTTCTTACTTTCTAATAATTGACTATTTAAAATTTCATTTTCTCCGCTAAGTGATACTATGATTATAAGGTCATTTTCTCCTGAAATTTCAACAATTCTTTCTATTAAATATTTTTCTTCTGGTGCTAATGCCCAAAAGCCTGCTAATTGTAAATTTCTTGATAATTCTTTGGCTACCATAGAACTATTACCATAACCTAAACAATATATTCTTTTTGACTCTATTATAATTTTTACAAATTTTTCTAATTTTTCATCTGTCAATAACTCTAATGTTTTTGATAAATCACCTTTTATTCTATTTTTTATTTCTCCTAAACTCTCATTAATATTTTTATTTTTTTTATCATTATTGCTTATAAGTGAAAATTTAAATTCATTAAAAGATGAAAATCCTAATTTCTTACAGGCTCTTATAACAGTTGAACTAGATAAAAATAATGATTGCGTTATATGTTTTAACTTTAGGTTTACTATATTTTCATAACCCAAGATATAGTTTATTACTTGTTTTTCATTATCTGATAAATCTTTATATTTTTCATAAATATTTTTTAACATATTTCTCCCATACATAATTATAATATTCGCTTCATTTATACCTATAAAAAAAGTAAATTCCATTTATTTATATTATAACATATTTATATTATAATAAAATATGATAATATTGAATTTCTTTTCCCAAAATATTCTAGTATAATTATAACATAATATTTCTCCGATAAATACTTTTTAGTATTAAAATACTTTAAAAGATAAATTTATTGATAAAAAGATACTAAGAATAAAAATTCCCAATTTTTACAATCTCCCTCTTAGTATCTTTTTTTATTTATAAATTTTAATAAATACCTATTTTTTTATATACTTAATCAATAATGAATTAACTCCTAAATAAATTATCACAGGTATTGAAATATAACGATTATCTACATGATATTTTCTAAACACATATATTATAAATAGGGTTAAAATTAATAATAAAATTCCTAATATTTTAACAAACAACTTTTTATCCATATTTTCTCCATTTCCTTATTTAACAACACTTTCATAAGGTTTAAGTTCAATTTCTTTACCATTTAACGATACTTTTATATTTTCATTTAAAAGATTATGTAATATAGCTTTTTCTTTTCCCTTATATTTCATTTTAAATGCAAATACACCATCATTTTTTAAATCAAGTGATTCATATTTACCATATCTTATTTCTTCATTTTCTTTTCTTATTTTAATCCATTTAATATAGTGCGAAAGTAATGAATTTTCATTTTTTTCTTGTGTATAAAAATCTTTAATGTCTTCATTATCTACTTCATTTACCCATGAAGTTTGATATTTATCTCTCCAAATGTACCCTTGTCTAATATACTCATCAGGTTTTGACCCTTTCATACCCAATTCTTCACCGTAATAAATATAAGGGTTCCCAGGTAGGGTTAAAAGTATGCTTGCAATTAATTTTAATCTTTTAGTATCTTTAATTTTATTTGCTACTCTTTCTTGGTCATGGTTAGTTAAAAATATTGCATCAATATAGTTTGAATTAACTTTTTCATATTTTTTATAAATATTTTCTAGTCCTGGTCTTATTTTTGAAGAGTTTCCTGAAAATACTGTATAAAATATTAATTTTTCAGAAAATTCAAAATTAAAATTAGAATCAAATACTTCATAAAATTTAGAGATATAATCTGTATTAGACCATACTTCCCCTACAAGATACACGTTTTTATTTACAGATTGCAATTCTTTTCTAAATTCACTCCACCATTTAATATTTTCACTAACATTATCTACACTACCTTTTGCATGTTCTCCAAAAGCAAAAATATGAGGTGCAGCATCTAATCTATAACCATCAAGATTAGTTTCTTTTAACCAATATTTAGCATATTTTATTATTTCTTGTCTAACATTTTTATTAGAAAAGTCTAAATCTGGCATTCCTTCCCAAAATATACCATAATATAGTTCATTTTCATTTAATTTATGCCATGATTTACCACCTAGAACAGCAATATTTTTATTATAACCCTTTTCATCTTTATTTATAATATTATAATAGTCTTTATACTTACTATCTGGATTTTTCAAAATATCTTTAAACCAAGGATGCTCTATACTAGTATGATTTACTGGAAAATCTATAATTACTTTAATATCTAATTCATGTGCTTTTTCTACCAATTTTTTTAAATCTTCTTTTGTTCCATATTCTTCATCTATTTTAAGATAATCAGTAACATCATATTTATGATAACTAGGCGATTTAAATATTGGTGTTAACCATAAACCCTCTATTCCTATTTTATTTAGTTCTGGTAATTTTTCAGTAATTCCATTTATATCTCCTATACCATCTCCATTACTATCTGCAAATGACCTAACAAAAATCTCATAATATATTCTATTAGATTTTACATTTTCTGTTTTAAAACAAGAAATAGTCATTAAAACTACTAAAAAACAATATATAAACCTTTTCATAAAAACTCCTTTTTTCTTTATTATATCTATTATATAACATTTAAAATAAAGTAATCAAATTAAATTTATTAAATATTTTATAATTTTATATAAATACATATTTAGATTATAAAAAAATATAATTATATCGTATTTCTTTTTCGCTTGTTATCTAATATAATTATATTGTTGATAGAACAAAATATAAATTTAAAAAATAATTTAAATTTATTATTTTTCATCATAATATTTCTCCTATAAATAGATCTCTATAATAAATAGAAGATAAATTTATAAATATAAAAAAGATACTAAAAAATTTAAAATTCCCTTTTTAAAAATCTCCCTTTTAGTATCTTTTTTTTTATTTAAAATTTAATTAATTAAATTTTTATCTTTTTAATTTATGCTATAATATACCTACTAAAATAAAAAAGGAGAATACATATGAGTAATTACTATAAAAATTCAGTTTCTCCCCTAGAATATGCTATAAATGGTAATAAAGGGGCAATGAGATCAGTAAACTGGAATAAAATAAATGATGAAAAAGACCTTGAAGTTTGGACTAGAGTAGTTCAAAACTTTTGGTTACCTGAAAAAATACCTGTATCAAATGATTTACCTTCATGGAAAAGTTTAGATGCATCTTGGCAACAATTAATAACTAGAACATTTACAGGGCTTACACTATTAGATAGTATACAAGCAACTGTTGGAGATACTGCACAAATACCAAATTCTTTAACTGACCACGAACAAGTTATATATACTAACTTTTCATTTATGGTTGCAGTTCATGCAAGATCTTATGGAACTATATTTTCAACACTATGTTCAAGTGAACAGATTGAAGAAGCACATGAATGGGTAATTAAAACTGAAAGTTTACAGGAAAGAGCAAGATTTTTAATACCGTATTATACAGGAGATGATCCTTTAAAATCTAAGGTTGCAGCAGCACTTATGCCTGGATTTTTATTATATGGAGGATTTTACTTACCATTTTATCTAGCTGCTAGGGCAAAACTACCTAACACTTCTGATATTATCAGACTTATATTAAGAGATAAAGTAATACATAACTATTATAGTGGTTATAAATACCAGAGAAAGGTAGAAAAACTACCATTAGAAAAACAAAAAGAAATGAAAGAATTTGTTTTTGATACATTATACAAATTAATAGAATTAGAAAAAGATTATCTACATGAACTATATGATGAATTTGGATTGGCAGAAGATGCTATTAAATTTAGTATATATAATGCAGGTAAATTTTTACAAAACTTGGGTTATGATAGTCCGTTCACAGAAGAGCAAACACACATAAAACCTGAAGTTTTTGCACAATTATCAGCTAGAGCAGATGAAAATCATGATTTCTTCTCTGGTAATGGTTCTTCGTATATTATGGGTATAAATGAAGAAACCGAAGACGAGGATTGGGAGTTTTAAAATGCATAAAGATATAAAAGAATTAAAAGATATTGATAAACCTAATGGAGATATTACCATAGTATATTTTTCTTCTATATCTAATAATACACATAGATTTGTTCAAAAATTAGGATTAGAAAATATATATAGAATATCTGATGATTTAATAATGAATAAAAACTTTGTCCTTATAACACCAACTTATGGTGGTGGGGGAAATGATACTAAAGGAAGTGTTCCAAAACAAGTTATACATTTTTTAAATCAAAAACAAAACAGAGATAATTGTAAAGGAGTAGTTGCTAGTGGAAATACTAACTTTGGCGATACTTTCTGTTTAGCGGGTATAATAATTTCAAAAAAATTAAATGTACCTTTACTTTATCAATTTGAATTATTAGGAACTAATGACGATGTTATTAACCTAAATAATATATTAAAAAATTTCTGGGAGAAACAAAAATGAGCGAGAAAAAATCAAAAATATCATTAGAATTAAATCAGGCAGATAAATATCTTGCACTAAATGCTATGAGTAAAATGTTAGTTTGTGGTAAAACTAACTATGAAGCTGATAAGGAAGCAGTAGATGAATACATGAATGTGCATGTAATACCTAATAGCAAAAAATTTAATTCAGTTAAAGAAAGATTAGAATATTTAATAAATAATAATTACTATGAAAAAGAAGTTTTAGACTTATACAGTATGTCCGAATTAGAAGAATTATATACTATTGCAGATAGTTATAATCATAAATTCCCTAATTTAATGGGAGCTATGAAATTTTTTAACTCTTACTGTTTAAAAACTTTTGATAACAAAACATATTTAGAAAATTATGAACAAAGGGTTGTAGCAAATGCTATACTTCTATCTGACGGTGTATTTGAAGATGCAAAAAATTTAGTACATTTAATGATGAAAAAAGTTTTTCAACCTGCAACACCTACTTTTTTAAATGCTTTAAAAAGAAATAGAGGAGAATATGTATCTTGTTACTTACTTAGAACAGAAGATAATATGGAATCTATCGCTAGATCAATATCAACTTCACTTCAATTATCTAAAAGAGGTGGTGGAGTTGCAATATGTCTTACTAATCTAAGAGAATTTGGAGCACCTATTAAAAATATAGCAGGAGCTGCTACTGGAATTATACCAGTTATGAAACTATTAGAAGATACTTTCTCTTATGCTAATCAATTGGGTCAAAGACAAGGAGCAGGTGCAGTATATATAAATGCTCATCACCCTGATATTATGGCTTTTCTTGATACTAAAAGAGAAAATGCTGATGAAAAAGTTAGAATTAAATCATTATCATTAGGAGTTGTAATCCCTGATATTACATTTGAATTAGCTAAGAAAAATGAAGAAATGGCTTTATTTTCTCCATTCGACGTTGAAAAAGAATATGGTAAAGCATTCTCTGATATTTCAGTAACTGATGAATACTACAACATGTTAAATAATGATAAAATAGGAAAAACATACATAAATGCAAGAAAATTATTTCAAACAATAGCAGAATTACATTTTGAATCAGGCTACCCATACATATTATTTGATGATACGGTAAATAAGAATAATCCACACACTAAGGCTGGTAGAATTGTTATGTCTAATTTATGTTCTGAAATAGTACAAGTTAATACAGCAAGTACATATAAAGAAGATTTATCTTTTGAACATGTTGGAAAAGATGTTTCGTGTAATTTAGCATCTATAAATATTGCTAAAATTATGGAAGATGGACAAAACTTTGGAAAAGATATATATGAATCTATAAAAGCACTTGACTATATTTCTAGAAATAGTGATTTATCTTGTGCTCCTAGCATACAAAAAGGAAATAATGCTAATAGAGCATTAGGTTTAGGGGCTATGAATTTACATGGTTTCTTAGCAGATAACAAAATATATTATGATAGTAAAGAAGCGTTAGATTTTACTAATATGTATTTTTATACTGTAACTTATCATGCATTTAAAGCATCTAATAAGTTAGCAATAGATAGAAATAATACGTTTGATGGATTTAATGAAAGTAGATATGCTAGTGGAGAGTATTTTGACAAGTATACAAAATGTGAAGAGAATTTCTGGACACCAAATACTGAAAAAATTAAAAATATTTTTGAAAAATATAAGGTTAAAATCCCTAGTAAAAATGATTGGTTAGAATTAGTAGAAAGTATTAAAAAATATGGTTTAGCAAATTCACACTTACAAGCAGTAGCACCAACAGGTTCTATTAGTTATTTATCTTCTTGTACACCTAGCTTACAACCAGTAGTAGCACCTATAGAAGTTAGAAAAGAAGGAAAACTTGGTAGAATATATGTTCCCGCATATAAATTAAGTGATGAAACATTACCATATTATGAACAGGGTGCTTATGAATTAGGCCCTAACCCTATAATTGATATAGCAGCAGAAGCACAAAAGCATGTAGACCAAGCAATATCACTTACACTATTTATGACTGATACTGCAACAACAAGAGATTTAAATAAAGCATATATTAGAGCATTTTCAAAAAAATGTGCTTCTATATACTATGTAAGAATTAGACAAGAAATACTTGAAGGAAGTGAATCCCTAGAGTGTGAATCTTGTATGATATAAAAAAATATAAAAAATAAGGTTTAAGTTAGAATTATTATATTCTTAACTTAAATCTTTTTATTTATAATTAACTGAAAATTTTAAAATCCTAATATCACATTATTTTATAATACTTTATTATGAAATAATAAAAAATATCCAAATAATAATAAACTTATTGATATTGATTTTTTATCCTCTTTGATATAAAATAGTTTTACAATCAAACTATTTTTTCATAAATAATATCAATCTATTTTTTTGATGAATTTGGAGGTTAAATATGAATAAGAAATCAATTTTCAATAAATTTACACCTTATATGGGCAACAAAAAAGCATATATACCCATTGCTTCAATCTTTTCTGCAATATCAGCAATAATAAATATTATTCCATTTTACTATATTTGGAAAATAGTAAACATACTTTTAACTACAAACAATGAAATTTCTACTAAAAATACAATAACTTATGCCTGGTATATTTTTATATATTCTATACTTGGAATATTTATATACTTATTTGCACTTTTATTATCTCACTTAGCAGCATTTGAAGTAGAACTTGGAATTAAAAAAACAGGCTTTGAAAAAACAATGAATATGCCTCTTGGTTTTTTTAACAAGTATTCAAGTGGTCAAATAAGAAAGATAATAAATGACGGGGCAGAAAATACACATTCATTTTTGGCACACCAATTACCTGATTTAGCAGGAACTATGATAACACCTGTAATATTAATTATTATGCTCTTTATATTTGACTGGCGTTTAGGTCTTGCCTGTCTTATACCAATAATATTGTCTTTTATAATTATGTCAACAATGATGACAAAACAAGGTATGGAATTTCAAAAACAATACCAAGAAAAATTAGAGGAAATGAGTACTGAATCTGTAGAGTATGTAAGAGCAATACCTGTTGTAAAAACTTTTGGTCAAAGTGTTAAATCCTTTACAAGATTTTATAACAGCATTCAAAATTATAGAGATTTAGTAATAGTTTATACTAAATTATGGACAATACCATACTCATTATACAGTATACTTGGAGAAACTACTGCATTTTTCTTAATACCACTAGCAATACTTTTAATAGGTCGTGGTAATGATATAACTGGCATTATAAGTTCATTTATTCTATATATACTTATTGCTCCTTTTTTTGGAATGGTAATGATGAAAAACGCCCTTTTCATACGGAAAAAAAATGATGCAATTAGAAGCATAGATAAATTTAACGATTTGTTTAACTATAAAGATATGGAATATGTCAAAAATGATGAAAAATTTGTAGCACAAGACATAGAATTTAAAAATGTAACATTTTCATATGACGGTAAACAAAAAACATTAGAGAATATAAATTTAAAAGTTGAAAAAGGCAAAACACTTGCCCTAGTTGGTGCTTCTGGTTCAGGGAAAACAACTATAGCAAGACTTTGTGCAAGATTTTGGGACGCAGATTTTGGTGAAATTTTAATAGGTGGTAAAAATATAAAAGATTATTCAAAAGAAACACTTATGAATAATATATCTTTTGTATTTCAAAATAATAAACTATTTAAAACTAGTTTACTTGAAAATATAACATTTGGAAAAAAAGATGTAAGTACTAAGCGAATAGAAAATGCACTAATAAAATCAGGAGCAAAAGAAGTAATTGATTCACTAGAAAATGGATTAAATACCATAATAGGGACAAAAGGAACATATTTATCTGGTGGAGAACAACAAAGAATAGCACTTGCTAGAGCTTTTCTAAAAGATGCTCCTATTATATTGCTTGATGAAGCAACTGCCTTTGCAGACCCAGAAAATGAACATTTAATTCAGAATGCTTTAATTGAACTTAGCAAAGGGAAAACTACCATAATGATAGCACATAGAATGACAACAGTTAAACATGCTGATAATATTGCTGTCATAGATAATGGTAAAGTCGCTGAATATGGTACACATGATGAACTTATAAATAAAAATGGACTATATAAAAAAATGTGGGATGAATATCAAAAAACTATTGGTTGGAATATCAAGAAAGGAATGTAATTATGAGAAAGTATTTACAAAAAAAGTACGTTTTAACAAATGAAGGTACAGAAAATACTATAAATTCTATTATAAGTCATACACTTTATAGATTAACAACAATGCTTCCTATGCTAATAACTTTCATCTTTTTGTACCAATATAGTGGAAATTTAATTGATTTTAAAACAAAAATTAATCTTAATCTTTTACACTATATATTATTAATATTAACTTCATTTATAATAATATATATATTTGCATTAAATGACTACAATAAAACTTATATTAAAATTTATGATGAAAGTGCTAAAACTAGAATAAATCTTGCAGAAAAATTAAAAACTTTACCCCTTTCATATTTTAGTAAAAAAGATATAGCAGACCTTAGTGCTACTATAATGAGTGATACAACTACATTTGAAGGAATATTTACACATGCTATGCCAGAAATATATGCTGGAATAATTAATACAAGTTTAATAGCCATAATACTATTTATAATTAATTACAAGCTTGCTCTATCTTTATTCTGGGTAGTTCCTTTTGCATTTCTAGTTTATAAATTATCTAAGAATATTGACAACAAAATTTTAAAAACTAATTTTGATTTTGATAGAGAAATAATTGATGATATACAAGAGAGTCTTAGTTTGGTAAATGAAATAAAGGCATACAATAGAGAAAAATATTTTATAGATTCTCTTAAGAAAAAAATTGATAAACAAAAAAAATTAAAAATAAATGCAGAAGTTACAATGGGTTCATTTATAATTTTATCATCTGTTCTTTTAAAATTAGGTATGGCTACCGTTGCAATTTATGGAGCATATTTATTAGCCGATAAATCAATAAATATTATTACTTATTTAATTTTTATCATTATTTCTGGTTCAATTTTTAATCCTTTAATGAGTGTATTAACAAATTTAGCAGAATTATTATACTTAGATTCAATAATTGAAAGAATTAAAGAAATAAATGCTATGCCTGCTCAAGTAGGAAGTACAAACTTTAACCCTAGTAACTATGATATAGTATTTAATAATGTTAAATTTTCTTATGAAGATGGAATAAGTGTTCTAAACGGAGTTTCATTTACAGCCAAACAAGGCGAAGTAACAGCTCTTGTAGGTCCATCAGGCAGTGGAAAAACAACTGCTGCAAAACTTGCAGCAAGATTTTGGGATATAAATAGTGGTAAAATTACACTTGGTGGTATTGATATATCAAGTATAGAACCTGAAACATTACTTAAAAATTTTTCAATAGTTTTCCAAGATGTCTCACTATTTAATTCAACTGTTATGGAGAATATAAGATTAGGTAAAAAAGGCGCAAGCGATGATGAAGTAAAAGAAGTAGCAAAAATAGCAAGATGCGATGAATTTATAAGTAAATTACCTAATGGCTATGATACCCTTATTGGAGAAAATGGAGAAAAACTTTCTGGTGGAGAGCGTCAAAGAATATCAATAGCAAGAGCATTATTAAAAGATGCACCTATAATTCTACTTGATGAATCAACAGCCTCACTTGATGCTGAAAATGAAAGTAAAATTCAAGAAAGTATATCAAAATTAATTAAAGATAAAACTGTTATTATAATTGCCCATAGAATGAGAACAGTAATAGATGCAGATAAAATAGTTGTTCTTAAAGATGGAATAGTTAAAGAAAGTGGAAAATCTACTGACTTAATAAAAAATGACGGAATATTTAATAAAATGTATAAAGCGCAATTAGAAAATAACTAAAGATAAAAGGCGATAATTAAAGTCGCCCTTTATAATTTTATCTATTTATCTGACGCAAATGCACTTTGCCCTCCAAATTTATCAAAATGTACAATATCACTTACTAAATAATCATATATTGGTTTTGAAATAGGTATTCCATTTTTTTGGTATTCATCATATTGTAATTGACTTACTTCTCCTGGGTAATAAACTTGTTTAAATCCTTCTGCAACTTTAATTTTATGTAATTCTTCTTTTGTTTTTGTAACATCTTCTTTAAATCTATCTAATCCTATAAATTTAGCTGGATCTATAACTATATATATTTGACCTAAATCTCTTCCTTCAGATAATTTATCATACATAGAAGAAACATTTCCACCAAATGGAAGTCCTAATAATACCCCAGATAATACATCTACTACCATCATTAATCCATAACCTTTAGGCCCTGCAATAGGTAAAAGCCCTCCAACTTCATGAGGATTTTTAGTTGGAATTCCATTTTTATCTACGGCCCAAGTATTTGGAATTTCCATATTTTTTGAACGAGCATATAAAATTTTCCCCCAAGCTTGAATTGAAGTAGCCATATCAAAAACTATTGGTTTCCCTTCTGAAGCTGGAGCAGAAAATGCAATAGGGTTTGTCCCATAATAAGGTTCACTTCCACCATAAGGAACAACCATTGGATCTGATTGACACATTGAAATTCCTATTAAATTATTTTTTGCTATCTCTTCAACATAATAAGCAAGTGCTCCACTATGACTCATTTTAGATACCCCAACTATTGATACTCCCATTTCTTTAGCCATGTCTATAGCATATTTCATAGCTTCTTTTGCAACATATTGACCTATTCCATTATCACCATGGAATATTCCAGTACATACACCTGTTTTTTCAAAATGCATATTTGGATTAATATTAACTCCACCTTTTGAAATTCTTTCAGCATAATAATCAACACGAACTGCTCCATGAGAATGAATACCACAACTATCTGCAAATACTAAATGTTTGGCTACTTCATTAGCATGTTCTTCTCTTAATCCAGCACTTTGTAATTTTTTTTGTATTAATTCATGCAATTCTTTAGGTTTTAATATAACAGATTCTTCCATTTCTATACTCCTTTTCTAATTTTTAATTATCCTCATTAAAAATTTCATAATTTATTTCATTTTCACTTTTAGCTACTACCAAAGCTGAGAATACATCTGAATCAACATTTAATATCGTTCTTAACATACCTACAAACCATTCGACGCCAGCAAATATTGCTATACTTGCAACAGGAAGCCCCATTTGTGGAACTACTATGCTTAAAGACACTAATCCTGCTCCAGGAACAACTGCATTTGCAAGCGAAGCTAGTGTGGATAAAACCGCAATATATAAATATTGTTGGAATGAATAGTTAACTCCATAAATTTGAGATATAGTAATTATGGTTATTGCCATATGCATAGCAGCTCCATTACTATTTAATGACATACCTAAAGGCATAACTAATTTAGAAACACGCTCTTTTATTCCTAAACGTTCTTCTGAATCTTTTAAAGCTGTAGGTAATGTTACGGCTGATGATGTGGTTGCTATTGCCATCATTGACATTCTTGTTATTTTTTTTATTATTTTTTTAATACTTAATTTACAATATATAGAAATTAAAAGTATCCATAATATTAAGAATGTAAATGTTGCAAATCCATAAACTAATAAATACTTAATTAATGGAATAATAACTTTTATACCTAATTTCCCAATTGTAGTTGCTACCAATGCCACTATACCTAAAGGAGCTAAATTCATTACTAACATTATCATTTTCAATATTATTTTATTAAATTGTACTATATATTCAAGTACTATATTCTTTTCATTTTTTTCAATAAAATCAGAATTTATATAACTAATTGCTATCCCAAAAACTATTGAGAACACTATTACTTGAACTATATTAGAATTTGCAAGAGAGCTCATAATATTACTTGGAAAAAATCCAATAATTATATCATAAATACTTCCAATATCACCAACAGCAACATCTTTAGAAATAACTTCTCCTGAAATACCTAATCCTGGTTTAAAAACTACACCAAATAATACACCATATATTGCCGCTATTAATGATGAAGTCATAAAAACTATTATTGTCTTTATACCTAATTTCCCTAAAGATTTCGTATTAACAACACCTACTGCTTCAATTACCTGTCCCATAACAAGTAAAACAATAGACATTTGGATAAGTCTCAAGAACAATGTTCCCATTAACTTAAAAATTAATATTTCTTTTCCAAATATAAAACCAATAACTACACCTAAAACCATAGAAAGCATAATTTTATTTGTCATCGATATTTTTAATTTATTCATAACATTATACCTCCAAAAACATTATCTATAAATTATTCATTTTTTTCACTAGCAAAAGCAAATATTACCATACCTATGAATAATAAAACTGACGCTAAATAGAATCCAGCTTGCATTGAACCAAAATTATCTGCTATCCACCCTGTAACATAAGGCGCTGTTATCGCCGCTGACATTCCTATAAAATTATATGCACTTAAAGCTGTTGATAATACTTTTCTTGGAGAATTTTTTGTAACATATGCAACTAAAATAGGATCTAAAGCTAATTTACCTGTTAATCCATAAAGTATAAGCATTGCTATCAATAAAGTTCTATTTGTTACAAAAGCCATACCAAATGTTGATATTAATGCTAATGGTATTAATGTAAATACAAATATTTTAGTTTTTTTGTATTTATCAGATAATCTAGAAAATAGTAATGCACCTGGTATTGATGCCCACGGAACTAATGAAGCTATAAATCCAACACTTGATCCTTCAAACCCACGCTCTATTTGTAAAAAAAGTGGAAGCCATGTAATAATTACAAAGTTTGCATATATAGAACAAAATAATAATAAGAAAGCAAATAATAAATTTTTATTTTTAAATACAGATAACCCTGAAACTTTTTCTTCTTCTACTTCTATATTTACATTTTTACTTTCCAAATCTTTATTAGCAACTTTCTCATGTAAAAATATAAATAATATTCCAACTATAATTGTAGGAACTGACATTATAAAAAATGGTAAGCTCCAATGGTTTCCCTTTTCTAATACCAAGTAACTTGATAATAAATAACCACCAGATGTCCCAAAAGCCATACCACTATTTATTATAGCTGTCCCTAAAGTTAAACTTTTTCTAGGTATTGCTTCTGCAGAAAGTGCATACTGTGGTCCATAATATGCAGCTTCCCCTATACCAGTTATTGCTCTATATATCATAAATATACCTACACCTGTTGCAATTCCACTTAAAAATGTTCCTGCACCAAATAGTATAAATCCAAAAGTAATTACAATTTTTCTTCCTATACGATCTCCTAAAATTCCAAAAGGAATTTGCATTATTGCATAAGTTAAGAAAAATATACTATTAATAGCTCCTAATTGTGTTTTTGTTAAACCATATTCTATTTCTATATTTCCCATAACTGGTCCTAAAATTGTTCTATCTGCATACATTAATATCCAACCAACAAAACATAATGCAACAACTTTCCACCAATAACGTTCTGAAACATTCATTTCTTTATAACGATTTTTTATTTCTCCCATTATATGTCCTCCAAATTCAATTTTTTTTCAAGACCTAAATATATACCAAATAAAGTATCATACCCAGATGTATATCCTATACTTGAAATGTTTTTTATAGATTCTAAAACATCTTTTTTAAATAAATTTATAAAATATTCACTAACATAATTTTCATTAAATGCTTTAAAATATTGTTTACTTATATCTGTGGTAATATTTCCATATTTTAATTTAATATTTTCTCCAAATAAATTACATATAAGTGAATATCCCATTAAGATATCATCTCCACTAGGCGTTAATCCTTTACCTCTTCCTGCTAAAAATTTTTGAAATACATCTATACTTAAGTTTTTTTTATACAATACTTCTTCTATTTTTAATCCTATTTTCTCTGAAAAGTTTATTTTTTTTAACACAGCATATATATCTTTCATTTTATTAATATCAAATTTTATTTTTTTATAATTTAAATCTAAAATATTACATTTATCTATATCAATAACTTTTATCCCTAAACTAGTATAAAAAATTAGTTTGTTTTTTTTAGTTATAACTATATCTCCTAGTTTACAAGCTAAAATTAAATCATTAATTTTAGTTTTATCTAATCCCAAACCAAAACTACTTAATCCCTTATTAAATATGGAAATATTCACCAAATTATCACCAAATTTAATATTTAAAGAATTATTAAATATGCTATGTATATATCCTAATTTATTCTCATTTATATAATTTAATACTAAAGGGCTAACTATATTATTCAAATTTAATCCCTCTATACTTTGCATATGCTATTAAAGCTTTTTCAAAACAAGCAAGTGGTGCATGTACAGTTCCAGCTCCAACTTGTCCTAAACCTGCTTTTTTATGTGCTATACCTGTATTTATAATAGGTGTTATTCCTGTTTCAATTACCTTTCTTATATCAATTCCAAGAGGTGCCCCTTTAAAATCCCAATTTGGAATAGTAAAATTAGAATTATGTATTACTGTTATTTGACTCATTTCTTCACTTACTCTTAATGCATCCTTAAATCCTCCTGCACCAACAAATCTAGTAACTCCAGGTGCAGCTATCATACTCATTCCTCCTACACCAACTGTTTCTGTAATAGAACTATCTCCTATATCTGGATTAGCATCATCTTGAGTAAATCCAGTGAAAAATAATCCTTTTGGTGTATTTACTGGTGCTGTGAACCATTCATCTCCTAATCCACTTATACGTATACCAAATTCTTTTCCATTACGAGTCATTGTAGTAACTACTGTTCCTATTTTATTAAGTCTTGCACCATCAACTATAGATTTTCCTGTTGCCATCATTATATTTAAGAAAAATTGGTCTGTATCTGCTAAAAATTGTATAACATCTTTTTTCAACTTTTCATCTATATCAAGTCCAATAATTAAAGGTGTAACTTCTTTTAAAAACAACAATGAAGCCGCTATATTTCTTTGATGGAATTCATCCCCCATCGTAATAGCTTTCGCTATTATTACATTTAAATTTATTCCGCCTTCTATTTTCTTTATTGCCTTACCTAAAACTGGACCTAATATATCTTTCATCCAAATCAATCTTTCTACTACTTTTGGAGAATATGCTCCAAAACGAAGTACTTTTCCTATACCTTCATTTAAAGTACAATAAGATCTATTTCCTTTATATTTATTTTCTATAACTAATACAGGCATATTTCCAGATGTTATTCCACCCATTGGTCCTACAGCTTTAACATGATGACAAGGTATAAATTTAACTTCTTCATTTTCTAATAATTCACGTGCTTCTTTTTCATCCTTTGCCCAACCTTCAAATAAAGCTGCTCCTATACAAGAACCTTGCATTGGTCCTGTCATTTCAGAATATTTTATAGGTGGTCCTGCATGAAGTAATACTTTACCATTTAATTCTTTAATAACTGAACTTGCAGTTACCACATCAATTAAAAATGGTGTTGCTTTTTTCATTTCTTCTACAACTTTCATATTTTCTTCTTCTATATTATCTAATTGTTTTAATTGATTTAATATTTTAATTAACTTTTTATTTCCACCTGCTATAGGTTTCCAATCAAACTGAACACATGTACCTCCAAATTTTTTAATTGATTCAGCAAATCCTGCTATTCCCATATTAATAATCTTTGGTTTTAATGTTAATAATTCTTTTATTGCCTTACTTTCTTGACCTATTTCTACCTTATCTCCTTTATATTCAATAATTTCTTTATCTTCTTCTATTATATCAATTCCTTTTAAATTTAAAGCTTTTCTAACTGCTTTTAAATTACTTTTTTCAACTATCATTCCTGCATCTTCAAGCGTTTTTATTGTTTTCAAATAATCTTGCGGATCTTCTTTAGTTCCACAAATTGTCCCTATTATATATTTACCAGAATTCTTAGTTATTTCTTTTATAACAGGAGCCAATTCACTAGCCATATCTAAATGTGAACCATATCCTAAAACTATATCCAATAAAATAATTCCTGTATTTTCATCTTTGGCTAACTCTTTTAATTTTTCTATACGAGTACTTGGATCTATCATAGGATGAGGTTTCCCTTGAGTATATATATCATCACCTAAATCTATTATTTCAAATCCATCTGTTTTTAGTATATATCCATGTTCTTTTTTTATATCTTTTAAATTTAATGCTTCTTTTATAAGCATTGAAGCTTCATAAGCTAAAGTTCCTCCTGAATAAAGCCCTTTTATTGTTTTATTATTTAAATTTTCATCTTTTTCTATTTCTGATTTTTCATAATAATTTTTACTTACTTTATTTCCTTTTGCCAAATCCACAGCTATCATTGCTGTTTCTTCTAATGTATGTGCAAAATATATATTTCCTTCATGATATTTAGGTTTTTCGCCTAAAAAAATAGCAACTACAGACTTATTTATAGAATGAAGTAATTTTACAACATCATCTCTAACTTCTTTTGCAGGTGGTTTAGATATAACAACTATAACATCTGTAAATTCATGATTTGCTAAAGCTACTATAGCATCTTTAGTTGTTATTGCTCCAACTTCTGTTGATAAATCATTCCCTCCTGTTCCAATCGCATTAGTTATTCCCTCACCAAGTTTATCAATTATAGTTGAAACTTCTTGTATACCTGTGCCAGATGCTCCAACTATTCCTATATTCCCTGAATGAATAACATTAGTAAATGCTAATGGAACATTATTTATAATTCCCGTTCCACAATCAGGTCCCATAACTAAAAGTCCTTTTTCATGTGCTTTTTTCTTTAATCTTACTTCATCTTCTTTGGATATATTATCACTGAATACAAAAGCATGCATGCCTCTATCAATAGCATTTTCAATTTCAATAGCACCGTATTCACCAGGAATAGAAATAAGTGCCAAATTAGCATCAGGCATAGTTTTTTCTAATTCATCCCAATTTCTAATTGTTTTACTTGTATCCTCTTTTTTTATTGATAAATCCGATAAAAACTTTTCCACCGTTTCTAAAACTTTATCTACAATAGATTTTTTATCAGTATCAACAACAATAACCATATCACTAGGATTAGCATTCTCTGCTTCTTTTGAAAGAAGTCCAGCACCTTTAAATATCTCCTTATTAGCATCAGTACCCATCATAATTTGAACCTTATTAACATCTTCCATTACACTAATATGATTAGTTAATAACATCAAATTAATTGAATCTTGATAACTATTTTCTTTTAAAACTGTATAAAGCATAATTTTACCTCCTCAATTTTAATTTCTTCTATTCAATACTAATATAACATGAAATTTCAAATAGTCAATATTTCTAAAATTAATATATTGTTTTTTAGTATTAGTGATATTTCAGTTATTTAAAAAGCATTTAATTAAAAAGATTTTATTTTTTTAATATTTCACATATTTATGTGCGAAAATTATAACAATATAATTACCAAATTTTATTAATAATTCTTATTTTAAAGTTGACATTAAAGACTTTATTATGTTAAATTATATAATAGAAAGGGGGCAGGTATTAAAATGAAAAAATTAGATATTGTAGCATACGAATATATAAAAGAAAAAATTTTAAATAATGAATATAAGGCAAAACAAATCATATCAGAAAAAGATTTAGCTAAAGACTTAAACATAAGTAAAACTCCTGTTAAAATAGCCCTAGAAAATTTAAAAAAAGAAAATTTTGTTATAATCAATCCTAGAAAATCAGTTTGCATCAAAGAAGTTGATTTAAAACTCATTAAAGATGTATTTCAAATTCGTTCTATAATAGAACCTTTATTGGTAGAATTAACTATATCTTATCTACCAGAAGGTGAACTAAAATTACATTTAATAAATTTTAGGTCAAAATTTGAAAAAATGTCAAAAAAAACAACTGTAAAAACGGAAGATTTTGATAAACTTTATGATTCATATAGATATTTTTTCGCAAAAAATTGTGGAAATTTATTTTTATCTCAAAAAATGGAATTAGTCTATGATCATCTACATAGGATAAGAAAAATTTTACATGGAACAAAATATAGAAGATTAGAAGCAGTCGAAGAACATATAGAAATTATAAATAAAATATTAAATAAAAATGATATAAAAATAATTAAAGATCTATGCTCCAAACATATAGAGGCAGCTCAAATATCATTTTTCAAAAATATAAATATGATAAATTTATAAGAACTGGCGTTAAAATTCCAGTTCTTTATTTATATATTCTCTAAATTATTTGTAATTGATTTAAAAAATTCACTACTCCATATTTCTAAAATTGATATATCTTTAATGAAAGGTTCTATATCTTTTTTTGCTTTTTCATAGTCTATTTCACTAAATTTTTTATATAATAAATCTTTAATATCTTGAAGTTCAAATTTTCTAGCATTTTCTACTCCTGATTCGTACAATCTTTCACACAAATGTTTATGATTAAATTTTATTGATTTTGAAATATAAAAAATATAGTCATATAAATCTCTACCTTTAATTCTATTTCCCCAATTTCTCATCAATAAAGCATGTATTTTACCAGCAAACAAAGACTCTTTATCATATAATTTTATTTCATATGGAACTGGTAACAATGAATATTTTGTTTCAAATGTAGCAAATTTTGGTGGGTTGATATCTATTTCAAATTTTATTTTTAAAACTTCATTACTAGGCACATTTTTATAAATATTATCATCAGAATAAAATAATAGTAAATGTTCTTTTGTATTTGCTTTTAAAAAAGTAGATTTAATATTACTTTCTTTGGTTTTTATTTTTTCTTTAATATCAATATTTAAACCAAAAGATTTTATTTCTTTTTCTAATAAAGGAAAATATTTTTCTAAATTAAAATTTATATCTTTTTTTATAAGCGAAAAATCTAAATCTTCTGAAAATCTATCTAAGTTATAGAAAAGTCTTAATGCTGTTCCCCCATAAAATGAAGCTTCTTTAAAAAATCCAACCTTACTAAGACTACAAAGAACTATTTCTTGTATAATTTCTTTCATTGCATTTTTCTTATCTAAATCTGTAATAATATCATATTTTTTCAACATTTCTTCTATTATATTATTCATTTTTTAACCCCCTTAAAAAAATGGCTAATTTTTTAACATTGGTACTATGATATAACACAGATAATTCTTTTATTATATCACTATTCAAATTAATTAATTCGTCTATATCTATTCTTAAATCTTCTATAAGTAAATCTCTCATTTCATTTTGATTAGCAACTGGACTAATAGTATATAATTTATCACAAAGGGCTTTTTCTGGACTTGCAATTCTAAAATAATAATCTCCATCTTTAACAATTCTCAATTCATAAGGAAAGGCTTTTGATGGAATATCTCTAAATGTAAAATTACCAAATAATGTCTTATATGTTTTCTTTTTCTTTTTTTCAAAACTAGCAGAAGTTACGGTTTCTACTCTTTCTGGAATTAAGCCATAATAACTAAGAGCAAATTCAAATGAAATATACGAAGGTCCATAAATACTTGCAGCAAGTAAATGTGGTGATACATTTTTATTGTCTTCATATAAACCCCTTATTATTGGTATATATTTACCATTTTTTACTAGCCTTGCAAGTTTATCAGCAGGACTTTTATAATTTACTAATTTTTCTAATATCATTTCAGTTGTGTATATCATATTTTCACCTCTTAATCT
This sequence comes from Oceanivirga salmonicida, assembly GCF_001517915.1. NCBI lineage: Bacteria > Fusobacteriati > Fusobacteriota > Fusobacteriia > Fusobacteriales > Leptotrichiaceae > Oceanivirga > Oceanivirga salmonicida. The sequence goes on from NZ_LOQI01000005.1 coordinate 39,526, forward strand.
AATTATACTCTATTAACTGGTGAAAATCAAATACTAATGTATTATATAAAGCATAATTAAAACATTTAATTTAATATCATCTTTAATTTTTCAATTTGCTCTTCTGTTGCATTAACTAAACCAAGCATTTTATGTCTACTAAATTTAGGTCTTGTAATTTTTGATAATTCTAATGCAATACTTGCAAATTTTGATGCTTCATTTTTTCTATTCATTGCATAACAAAGGTTTGCCATCAAATTATTATAATAAAATTTTTCATTATCAAAAGATAAGTATTCTCTATCAAATTTTTCAATTCCCATTTTATATGCCTCTTTAAATTTATCTTTTTGATTAGTAAGTAATATAAGTTCACATAATTTTAAATCTGCCAACCCAGAAGTCCCACTTCTAGTTTTTGTATAATAATATTCTGTTACTATTCTAAAATAGTATTCAGCATTTACAAAATCTTTTTTGCTAAAATAAAAATCTCCTAGTTGTTCTTTTGCTGTAATACTATCAAATTCATCAGAATAAAAATTAATTACCCTTTCCATTAACTCAATACCCTTTTTTTCAAATATTTCGTTTGAAGAAGAAAGCAAATAAGTTGCTTGTATTCTTAAATATTGAGATTTATTATAATTGCCTCTTGAGCGTTTTAAACGATTTTCAAATTCTTTTTCTATTTCTTCGTTCCAAATTGTATTTCTATACCAATTTTCTTTATTCACATTTTCACCTCTTAATCTAATTATACTCTATTAACCGGTGAAAATAAAGTAAAATTATATAAAAAATCTTGTGCACTCTCATTAAAAACACAAGATTTACAATTAACTATAAATTAAATCTTTTATATTCATTAAATATAGCATTAGATTATCTTTGTACAAAATACAAAAAGTTACAATCAATATAATAGGCCAAACGGCTAAAATACTTGCTCTTATTTTTTTATTATTTCTGTATAATCTTAAAGATTTTGAAGCATTATACATTAATATAGATGGATAAGATATTGATATTAAAAAAATTGCTCCATCTGACCCTGGTGTATGTAATGAACTAATTCCTTTATAAAGTACAAAAGGGTATATTAAAATTGGAATTAATCCTATTATTAGAAATATTTTTATAAGCCAATGAAATTTCCCTTTTTTATTATCTAATTCTTTATATCTATTTTCTGTTGTTCTTAATTTTATCATTTAACTACCCCGCTTAATGATTAAATTTATCTTTATTTAAATTTTAATTTTACCCAAGGACTATTTTCTTTTGTTAATAATTCTTGTGCTATAATCATCATTCCTTCATTTGCAGAATTTAGACCACCCCACATACCTCTACCAATTATATAACTTTTTGAAAATTCTTCCCAAGTATTAAAGTTATCAGTTGCCAACTTATATGCCTTGTCAATATAGTTCCATGTTTCATTTTCTGTAATATAACCTGTATCAAAACACATTCTACTAAGATATACTAAACGGCCACAATCCCAACCTATATTTTTGTATTTTTCTAATTCATAAACATTTGAAATAATCTTATTTTTTTCTAAACTGTCCCAAGTATCTTGTAAATTTGTAAGTTGATCATATGCTTTAATAACATCTTCTTCCCAATCTCCATAACTTTCATAATTATCTTTTATACTCTCAAATTCTTTGATAATAATATTTTTATGTTGGTCATAATCAGGGTTTTTATATGCTTTCATAACTATATCAAAATAGTATCTAAATCCTTTATCAACTAGATATTGTAATGTTTCATTGGCTTCATCTGAATTACTTATTCCCCACCATTCAGCTAAGCCATTTATAAGCTCTGATTTATTAAGTCCAGTTGTAAGTGAATTTATATATGCAGTTTGTTGTTCGCTATATAAAGCACCTATTGCTATTTTTTTATACTGTTCATCACTTATATTAGATTTTTCATTAATGTAAATACTGCTAAATAATCCTTTTCTTAACTTGTTAAGTTTACTAAAAAATCCCACTATAATCTCCCCCTTTAAGCATTACAATATTTTTTCCAAAATTCCTCAAACTCTGTTGCTTCAACTTCTTGGTTACAATATGTTAAATAGTCTCCATCATTAGTGGTATCATTATCTTCTATAACTGAAAATGATGTATAACCTGCCATCATGCCACCTTTATGATAAATAGTATATTGACCCATTGTAATTTTAGCCTTTTCAATATCACTTCTTTTAAAATATTCTGCTTCAGTTGTACTTTCAAGTTTAGGGTTAGTTTTTAATATAACAATACTCATATCACTTTCACGATAACCTATTATTAAACTTGTATATGTGTATACAGCTTTACTTCTAACAATACCACCCCTAGTTGCATCCATACTAAAACCATATACAACCTTATAACTTTTACTATCATCTACTTGTCTAGAAAATAATAATCTCATTCTTTCCTTATTTTTATTTGATCTTTCTTCATCCCATTCTTTCTTTTTTAAAAAGAAATCAAATAATCCCATTTAAAACACCTCTCCCTTTTTTAAAATATACTATATTATACCCCTCCGCCCAATAAAGTCAATAATTTTAAGATAAAATTAAAAATTTTAAACAAAAAATATGCTATTAATAATATTATAAAATATCAATTCCATAATATTTATACTAAAGAAAAAAGAAAATTGGTACATATTCTAAAAACTATTTCACTCCTTCCAATATAATTAATTATGGTTTAATTACTGTTATTCATACTTTTGGTATAGATATCCACATATTAATTCGATTGTTACTCTTGAAAGTTTTAATAAAAATAATATTTTCCTTGAAAAAAATTACTTCAATGTCAAGGCTATTGCTAGTCAATGAAAAAAATTAGTTATTGATATTGTTAAAAATAGTAATTATCAAAATGATAATATTAAGAAAAAATCCTTTGATATATCTTGTAAAGTTTACAAAGATAAAACCAGATTTTTCTTTTCTGTTAGTCATAATAATTTAAATAATAATTTTTATACTATTAAACATATTGGTAGACATTTGAGATGAATCCTTTTTATCTAAACTTTTAATTCATATCTCTCTTAAATATTTTAAAATAATTTATAGCTTTAGTATTTACTCTCAAAATATTAATAAAAATATCAAAGATATTATGAAATCTATGAGAAAATATGTTTCTAAATACTCTAAATCTATATTTTTATAAATTTTTCAATTTATAATTTCTTTAGATATAAAAAACATGCACCTTACCTTTAACATTAGTTTTTCACCTTTGTATCTAGTTCATTGGTACATGTTATTTAATTCCAGTTTTTATAATTTTTATTCATTACTTTTTTTCATTTTTTTTTAAGAAATAAAATAATTCCATCTAAAACTCTTCTGTTTTTTCAAAATATACAATACACCATCCTCGTTCGTATCAATTTAATGGGAATAGCTTTTCTCTCATATATTTTTTTATTTTATAAAACATTATCAACCATAAAGAGATTTATAAAGTCCATTTTGAGCAATAAGTTCATCGTGAGTCCCTGATTCACATATCATTCCATTATTCATAACTATTATTTTATCAAATTTTTTAAGAGTATGCAGTCTATGTGCAACAACTACCATTGATTCTGATTTTTCTAATAAATATTTAAATATATAATCTTCAGATAAATTATCTAAAGCACTCGTAGGTTCATCAAGTATCAAAACAGGAGAATTTAAAGCAATTATCCTTGACAAAACGATTCTTTGTAGTTGTCCACCGGAAATATTAGTTCCCGAATTTGTTATTATAGTATCTATCCCAAGAGGATTTGCTTTAACAATTTCATTAATTCCTAATCTTTCACATATATCATAAATTTCACTTTCTGAAATTTTATTATCTTTTGCTGCAAGTAAAATATTATTTCTTATAGTTTCGTTAAATACAGATGAATTTTGATTACTATATGCAATAAACTTTGATATTTCTTCACGAGTAAACGTTGAAATATTCATATTATTAATTAATATCTCTCCATCAGAAACTTTTAATAATCCAGAAATTAATTTAAGTAGAGTACTTTTACCTGAGCCACTAGGACCTACAATAGCTATTCTATCTCCAGAATTTATAGTTAAATTTATATTTTTAAGACACATATCTTCAAATAAACTATATCTAAATGACATATTTTTTATAGTTAATGAAATAAATTTATTTATGGAATTTTTATTATCAATAGTAATGGATGAATCATTTTGTTTTGAATATTCCAATATTTCTACAATTTTATTTGAATAAGAACTTACTGTAAGTAATTGTGCATAAGAATCTAAAACTGTAGATATTGGACTTATAAATGCTCCTGATAATGATACAAAACTTATTACAGTTCCAATAGAAAAATCCCCTTCATTTACATAATATAACCCAATAACTATAATAAATAAAGGCATAATAAACTGTAATGAGGCATATAGTGTATTTAAATTTGCAGTTAATTTTCCTTTTTCAAAATCAACATTTTGTTTTTTTAAAAAACTTTTTTTCCATTTACTGTCAAAATATCTTTCAATAGAAAGAGATTTAATAGTATCAATATTTTCAAAAAATTCAACAAATACTTCTTGAGTAGAAACTTCATTAACAATACCCTTAGAAACTAATTCTCTATATTTCAAAGAATATATAAATGAAATACAACACATAATAACTGTTATTATTATTACAAATAAACTCAATAGTGGAGATAAAGCTATCATTGCTATTAAATAAACGATAGCAAATGACAAATCAACTCCTGCAAGTAAAATTCTTTGAGATAAAATTTGTTGTATTAAGTACAATGAATTTATTCTAAATAATAAGTCTCCAGTCCCTCTATTCATAAAAAATCTAAGAGGGAATTCCACCATTTTTTTCATAAAATCACTTAAAATATTTCTTTCAAAATATATTTGAAAATTTGTAAATGCAAAAATACGTCCTCTTTGTAATATATAGTATAAAAAACCAACTAAAAGTAATAAAAATATTACACCGAAAATAGAATTTCTGAAAAAATATATATAATTATCAATTATATATTTTTGAATTATAGCTAAAAATAAAGACATTCCTTGAACTAATATTGTTAACAATAGTATTATATATATATTTTTTTTTATTTTTGAAAATATTAATTTTAAAATTCCTATCCCATATGTATTATTTATACATTTTCCTTTAAATTCACTTTCTGGTATTAAAACAACATTATTAAAAGATTTAATAAATTCTTCTTCTGTTAATATTATTTTTCCTAAAGCAGGATCTACTACATAATATTTTCTATTTTTTACTTTTTCTAATATTACAAAATGATCTGAATTCCAATAACATATAATAGGTGTATTCAATTGTTTTAATAAACTTATGTCATTTACTTTTACACCTCTTGAATTTAATCCATAATCTAATAAAATTTTTTTTAAATCAGAAAAACTGGTTCCTCCTCTTGGAATTCCATATTTATCTTGAATTTCAAAAAGAGATATATTAATCCCGTAATATTTTAAAATCATTACTACAACGGCTAAACCACATTCACTATGTTGACTTTGTTCAACTAATATAATTTTTCTATTTCTCATTATTCTTATCCCATAAATAATTTACATAATCTTGTAAAGTTCTATATTTAAACATTCCATTCTGTTTCCAATATTTAGGCTCTGCTAAGTCCTTAGATGCTCTTAAAAAAACTGATTTATAATATAAAAATTGTTTTTCAGTTGTTTTACTAACAATTGGACGATATTCTTGACTAAAAGAATCAACAATAATATTAAAAATATCTCTAGGAGAAATATTATTAAAAGTATTATCATCCAAAAGTACAACACTTTCTAATACTTGCATACCTAAACTTTCCATAACATATTTAAGATATTCTTGAACTTCTATAAACCCATTATTTGATGTTGAAACAATGGATATACTTCTTTTTCCTAGTAATCTAAATATATGAAACCAATGTGAAATTCTCTCAATTAATAATTTCATATCCGATGACACTGCATGTGCATAAACAGGACTACTAAAAATTATAAAATCTGCTTCTAATAATTTTCTTTTTATAAGATTCCCATTATCATTTTCAATATTATCACAATTATCTATTCCAGTTAAAAACATCTCGCCATTTATTACTGGTAAAAGATTAAATTCTGTTGGTGTTATAATTTCTGTTTTCATATTTGAATTTTCTAAAATTTCAGATAATTCTTTAGAAAAAATCAAACTTTTAGATTTAGGATTTCTAGAACCTAAAATAAATAAAATCTTTTTCACTGTTACCATCCTCATTAAATAATTTTACATAAGCATAGGAATGCTTGGAATTTTAGGATTTAAAAGTCTCAATAATGTATAAGCAACACCTAATTCTGATTTAAACATACTTATAGGTGGAAAACCTTCAAACCTTTCAATAGAATACTTTCCATTATTAATTTTTCTATCAATCATTTGCCTAGCTACATATAAACCATAATTCAAAAATTCTTCATCATTTAAAACATTATATATATTTATTAATGAATCTATTTCACTTGAATTTCCATGACATAAACAATCACTTCTCATAAGTTTTATATTATTAATATATTTTTTTGAAATATTTTTATAAAAATTATAATTATTTTTATTATAATCATATAATATAGAAGAAACTAATCCTGCCTTACCTCTACACCAAGATCTAATTTCATTATCACCTATTTTATATTTTTTAAATTCATCAACATATATTTTTTCTGATAATAATAAAAATTCCTCTAATCCTGTAATTTTTCCTAATTTTGCAAAAGCTACTCCTATACCTAATTTACCATGAGCTATACCTGAATCTTCAATATTTTTATTTATATATATACTATTTATTTTATTTCCTAATTCAATACAAGTATTAAGTATATCTTCATCTTTTACTACACTATAATAATCTAAAAGAATACAAACAAGACTAGAAACACCAGTCAACCAAGATATATCATCATATTTTTCTGATTTTATAAAATATTTAATTGAAATATAACATTCTCTGATATACTCTGTTATATCTTTGTTTCGAGGGTTAAATTCTAATAATTTCAGTGCAAAATATAACCCACTAAAAGGTCCTACAAAAGCTGAAGTTCCAATAGATAAACTTAATACAGGTTTTTTAATAGTTTTCATACAAAAATTAGCAATATTTCTATATTTTTTGTTATTAAACTCTAAATCTAAGTAATGAAAAAATAAACCTATTCCAGCTAAACCGGAATGTAAATCTACTTGAGCAGGAATTGGAGAAAAATCTCTTTCTTCATCTATAGATAACCACGATATAGACTCATCTTCTAAGTCAACTGTAGCAGTGGAAATAATAGAATTTGCTATATTCATAATTTCTTCAATGATGCATTCTTTATTAATTTTAAAATTACTAAATGTAGTATTATTAAATTTCTCATTCGTATCTTTTAATCTAATATAATCCCCCATCTTTGTTTTTATAATAGTTTTTTGAATATTTATCATTTCATTTGTCTGATTATCAATATTAAAATATACTTTATTTATAGATGAACTAGAAAAAAAATTGTTAACTATAACTCGGTCTTTTGAATTTTTTAAGTATATCTTAGATATAGAAGTAGAAAAATAAGGTATGTCTCCGCATAATAAATCTTCATATTCAGATAAAAAAACTTCAGAATTTATTCCTGGCCATGCATATAAATTTTCTAATATTTTATCTATATTTAAAGCATTTTCCATACATGTAGGATGCAAAATAAAATTTAAAAATTGTGCATAGTTATTTGTAGGACGTAATAAAATACGTGTTACATATTCATAATTATCATTAAATATTTTTTTAAACTTATTCCCATTATCTAATATAAACTGAATACAGTTATCAAATCCATTCATAAAATCTTCTATATATTCTCTATAATCAATAATATTTCCATTAAATTTAACTCTATTATTTGCTCCTTTAATAATTCCTTTGGCTTTTTCAAACCTTACTCTTGCATTATCTATATCTTTTAGTTGTAAAACTCCTTGAATTTCTTGTTGAGTTCCACTAATCGCCCCTAAATCAACAGTTTCTAAATCATGATTTATAATTAACTTGCTTGGTAATATAATACTACTTGTTACAAAACTATTTATTAAGTCATAATTTTTCTTTGCAGCATTTGCTATATCATTAAAATTCATAGGCGGTCTGTTACAAAAAAATGTTTCACCATCAACAATAATTGGATATTCTCCTGAAATAATTATATTTTCCATATGCAAATCAGATATATTAAATATATAGCTTAATGCAAGTAATTGTCCAAATCTAATATAACATCTTGAAACTTCCTCAAGTTTTTCACAAGATTTATAATATATTTTTTTTACATAAGTATGATCTTTAAAATATAAAGATTCAGTTGTTTTCATAGGAATAATTTTATCACTTTTATTTAGTAAATCAATTACTTTTTCAAATAATTTTTCAATTTCTAAATTTGTAGGCTTATAATAGAAACTTTCACCTGTATTCATGACCAATTCAACTACGCTTTTTCCTCCTCTATGATGATCTCCTTCTCCAAATTTAAATACTTCTATTTTATTATTATTTAAAATAAATTTTTCTAATACTTTCTTATCTTTAACCAAATCCAATAATAAATTATTAATAAATTTAAAAAATTTATCACATTCAACAAATAATTTTCTTGCTAAATTTGGGTATTTAAAGTAAAAATTTTCTAAATAATCTTTATTTTGAAATTTTTTCAAAAAAATCAATAATACTTCTTCATCTGATTTATTTTTAATTTCACTTTTCTCGTACTGTAATTCTTGAATTATAGTCTTAATACTAATATTATAAAGAGAATTTGCTAAGTATATGCAAAAATATTGAATTGCATCATTGCTTATAAATTCAATAGATTTTAATTTATCTGCTATTTTCATGGAATAATATTCTATAAAAGGAGCAAAAACATTACCGTACTTCAATTCTTTATCATAAGATTTAGAATAATCATATGAACTTAATATTTCCTCAATACTTCTATACCAATTTGTATTTTTAATAAATGAATTATAAACATTTTTTAGGTTGGGTTTTATAGGTTCCTTAACCGCCATTGAAAATATAGTTTCATTACAATCATATAAAAAAAGGTGAGTAGAATTTTTTTCAAAATTCTTTACTCACCTCTCTTTTTTTTGTATAATGAATTC
>NZ_LOQI01000006.1 GCF_001517915.1 Oceanivirga salmonicida
CTCTTTTTTACATTTCAACATATATATATTATATCACGAAAAAGATGTTTTTGTCAACTAAAAAAGCTAGAATTTATCATTGTTTTTTGATGTTTTCTAGCTTAAATTTTTTGCGAAACTTGGGTAATCAATAAAATAAAATTAAGAGTATAGAAAAATCTATATTCTTTTTTTATAATATTCTATTTTCTATTTTTTTTATAATTTTTAATAAAGACACACCAAAATAAATAGGTGTGAGAAATATATTTTTTCAAATTAGACCTAGCACTAGGATTTATTAGAAAAAAAATAAGTTTTTTGTTGTAATTTTTTTTTATTTGTGTTACAATAATAAAAGTTGCAGGAATTGCAACAATTTTATATTATATGATTCGAGGTGATTTAATGGCAAAACAAGATGTACTAGAGCTTGAGGGAGAAATATTAGAAGCATTACCAAATGCAATGTTTCAAATCAAACTTGAAAATGGACATACAGTGTTAGGGCATATTTCTGGTAAAATGAGAATGAACTACATCAAAATTTTACCGGGTGATAAAGTAACGGTAGAAATTTCTCCGTATGATTTATCTCGTGGTAGAATCGTATACAGAAAAAAATAGAAGGAGGGTTTTTATGAAAGTAAGAGCATCTGTAAAAAGTATTTGTGACAAATGCAAGATTATCAAAAGATCTGGCATTGTAAGAGTAATGTGCGAAAACCCTAAACATAAACAAAAACAAGGATAGTTAAACGAAGAACATTAAATTAATTTTTATATATAACCTAATATAAAAATTGTAAAAATATGTTTGGCTGTAGAGCTTATTCTTATCTTGTAAAGTTTAGGTAAGGCATATTGAGGAAGATTAATTTATTAAAGGAGGAGAAAATTTGGCTAGAATAGCAGGAGTAGATATTCCAAAAAACAAAAGAGTTGAAATATCATTAACTTACATATTTGGTGTAGGTAAAAGTATTGCAAACGAAGTGTTAGCAAGAGCTGAAGTAAACAAAGACACAAAAGTAAAAGACTTAACAGAAGAAGAATTAGGGAAAATCAGAAAAATAGTTGATGAGTACAAAATTGAAGGAGAGTTAAGAAAAGACATTAGACTTAATATCAAGAGATTAACTGATATTAAATGCTATAGAGGATTAAGACATAGAATGGGACTACCAGTAAGAGGACAAAAAACTAAGACTAACGCTAGAACTAGAAAAGGTCCAGTAAGAATGGCAGTTGCTAAGAAAAAATAGTAGATAGGAGGAAACTATAAGTGGCAAAAAAGACAACAGTTTCAAAGAAAAAGAAATTAAAAAATGTACCAAATGGTATAGCATATATACATTCAACATTTAATAATACAGTTGTTACTATAACAGATTCTGAAGGTAAAGTTATCGCTTGGAAATCAGGTGGAACATCAGGATTTAAAGGAACTAAGAAGGGAACTCCTTTCGCAGCACAAATAGCAGCTGAACAAGCAGCACAAGTTGCAATAGACAATGGAATGAAAAAAATAGAAATAAAAATAAAGGGTCCTGGATCAGGGAGAGAAGCTTCAATAAGATCAATACAGGCTACTGAATTAGAGGTTACTAGAATAATAGATATTACTCCAGTTCCTCATAATGGTGCAAGACCACCTAAGAAGAGAATGTAATTTTGACGAAGGAGGGAAAAAATAAATGGCAAGAAATTTAAAGCCTGTTTTAAAACAATGTAGAACACTTGGATTAGATCCAATCACATTAGGTGTTAATAAAAAATCAAAAAGAAATAAAAGACCAAACGCTGCTAAGAAAATGACAGAATATGGTACGCAATTAAGAGAAAAGCAAAAAGCAAAATTTGTATACGGAGTTCAAGAAAAACAATTTTATAAATTATATGAAGAAGCAACAAGAAAAGATGGTGTAACTGGTGAGTTACTATTACAATACCTTGAAAGAAGATTAGATAATGTAGTATTTAGATTAGGTATAGGTACAACTAGAAAACAATCAAGACAATTAGTTAATCATGGACATGTACTTGTTAACGGTAAGAGAGTAAACATAGTTTCTTTCAGAGTTAAACAAGGTGATGTAATAGAAGTAAGAGAACATTCTAAAGAATTAGATGTTATTAAAAATTCATTAGGTAAAAAATCTGTTCCAGGATGGCTTGAATTAGATGAAACTAAAAAAGTTGGGAAAGTATTAGAAAATCCAACGAGAGATGTTGTGGATTTTGAAGTTGATGAAGCGATGATAATAGAATTCTATTCTAGATAATAATTATTAAAAATCAGACTAAGGAGTTGATTCGCTTGTTAAATATAGAAAAAATAGCAAAAAATATAAAGTTAACAGAGGAAAAGATTGATAAATATTCAGCAATATATACATTAGAACCTTTATATAGAGGTTATGGTAATACCATAGGAAATGCATTAAGAAGAATATTATTATCTTCAATACCAGGTTCTGCCATAAAAGGTATGAGAATAGAAGGTGTATTGAATGAATTTACAACATTAGATGGTGTAAAGGAAGCTGTTACCGATATAATTTTAAATGTTAAAGAAATAATAATTGAGCTTGATGAACCAGGAGAAAAAAGAATGTCTTTATCTGTTAAAGGACCAAAAGTGGTAACAGCAGCAGATATAAAAGCAGAAATGGGAATAAACATAATAAATCCTGATCAAGTAATAGCAACAGTTACTACTGATAGAGAACTTATTATGGAGTTTTTAGTTGATTCTGGTGAAGGGTTCGTAGTATCAGATGAAATTTCAAAAGAAGGTTGGGAATTAGACTTCCTAGCTGTAGATGCTATATATACTCCAATAAAGAAAGTAAACTATACAGTTAAAGATACTATGGTTGGTCGTGTTACTAACTATGATAAACTTATGTTAGAAATAGTTACAGATGGAAGTGTAGAAATTCATGATGCATTATCTTATGCAGTAGAATTATTGCAAGTACATATTAAACCATTTACTAATATAGGTAGTTCTATGGCTAAGTATAGAGGAGATGCAGAAGAAGAAATTATTGAAGAAGAAGAAAATGACTATACAGATTTAAAAATTGAAGAATTACAATTAACTGTTAGATCATTTAATGCTTTGAAAAGAGCAAGTATAAATACATTAGGAGAATTATCTAAGTTGAGTTTATCCGAAGTAGAAAAGATTAAAAATTTAGGAAAAGTATCATTAACTGAAATAATTGATAAATTAAAAGAGTATGGCTTTAACTTAGATTAAAGATTGGGGGTTTAGTAAATTGAATCATAATAAATCATATAGAAAGCTTGGGAGAAGAACAGATCATAGATTAGCAATGTTAAAAAATATGACTATATCTTTAATACAGGCTGAGAAAATAGAAACAACAGTTACAAGAGCAAAAGAATTAAGAAAATTTGCAGAAAAAGCAGTAACATTAGGAAAGAAATATAATCAAACTGATGATAAAGCTAGAAGAGTTCACTTAAGAAGACAAGCATTTGCTTTCTTAAGAAGTGAAGAAGCTGTAGCTAAGTTATTCAATGATATAGCACCAAAGTATTTAGAAAGAAATGGTGGGTATACTAGAATACTTAAAACTGCTGTTAGACGTGGAGATTCAGCAGAAATGGCAATTATAATGTTTGTATAATTGTAAATATGTAAGAAAGGAGTGGACAGTCGTCCACTCTTTAATTTAAAAAATAAGGAGAATTTGTGTTAGAAAAATTAGAAAAGAAATTTCAAAACGCTATAACTGATGAGAATATAGAAATACTTTATGTGGACTATGAAAGTGATGGTGGCTATAACTACTTAAGAGTTTATCTAGAAAAAAAAGATGGGTCAAAAGTTAGTTTAGATGATTGTGAAAATGTAAGTAGGGTTATAAGCGATTTAGCAGATAATGAAATTAATGAAAAATTTATGTTGGAAGTATCAAGTCCAGGATTAGAAAGAAAATTAAAAAAAGAAAGAGATTTTCTTAAATTTATAGGTCATAATATTAAAGTAAAAACAATAAGTAATATTGAAGGAACTAAGAGTTTTGAAGGTAAACTTGAAAATTTTGAAGATGGTAATATACATTTATTTGATAATAAAATAGGAAAGGTAGCAATACCAATATCTAAAATAAAGAGTGCGAATAATATATTTGATTTTAATAAATTAAAAGAATTGGGGGAAGCAAATGAAGGCTAAAGGGCAAGAAATATTTTTAGCTGCATTAGATCAACTTGAAAAAGAAAAAGGGTTAGACAAAGAAGAATTATTACAAGCGGTAGAAACAGCCTTATTAGCAGCATACAAAAAGAACTATAAAGATGCTGAGAATGCGAGAGTTGAAATTAATAGGATTACAGGATCAATTGACTTTAAAGCTGATAAAATAGTAGTTGAAGAAGTTACTAATAAAACTTTGGAAATAGGCTTAGAATTAGCAAAAAAATATTCAAAATCAGCAAAATTAGGAGATATAGTTTCTATTGATATAGATGCTGGTAATTTTAAAAGAAATGCTATACAAAACGCTAAACAAATAGTTATACAAAAAGTAAGAGAGCATGAAAAATTAAGTTTATATAATAAATTTAAAGCCTTAGAAAATAGTTTAGTAACAGTATTAGTAAAGAAAATGGATGAAAATAGAAATTTATATATAGAAATAAATGATATGGAAGCAATAATTCAAGCAAAAGATTTAAATCCATTAGATGAATTTGTGCAAGGAGATAGAGTTTCTGTTTATGTTGGAACTGTTTTAGAAGGAACTAGATTTACTAAGGTAGAATTTTCAAGAAAAAATGAAGAATTTTTATTAAAGTTATTGGAAAGAGAAATACCAGAAATTGCTAATAAAGATATAGAAGTAAAAGCTATAACTAGAGAAGCAGGAAATAGAAGTAAGGTAGCAATTTATTCAAAAGACCCTAATTTAGATATTAAAGGTGCATGTATAGGTAAAAATAGTATAAGAATACAAACTATATTATCTGAATTAAATGGAGAAAAATTAGATATAGTATTATGGGATGAAGACCAAAGAATATTTGTGAAAAATGCGTTAAGTCCAGCCGAAATATTTGCTATTGAAATAGTTAAAGTGAATGAAGAATTAGTTGCTAATGTTGAGGTAGACCCTGAACAATTATCATTAGCAATAGGTAAAAAAGGTCAAAATTCAAGATTAGCTTCAAAATTATGTAAGATAAAAATAAATATAAAGGTAGATGAAGTAGAAAATTATGAATATAGAAAAAATCTTGAAGAAGCCGATTAGGACTTGTGTATATACAAGAATAAAAGATGAAAAAGCTAATTTGTTAAGATTAGTTAAAAATGAAAATGGCACATATGTATTAGATATAAATCAAAAAATACAAAAAAGAGCTATATATATATCTGCTAGTGAGAAAACATTAAAGATATTAGAAAAAAATAAGAAATATGATATATCTGAGAAAGATATGAGTATAATAAAAGAAGAGATTCTTAAGAGAATAAAGGTAGGTGTAAGCAATGGGTAATAGGATTTATGATGTAGCTAAAAAATTTGGAATGGATACTATAAAATTCGTTGAAAAAATAAGTAAGTTGGGAATAACAAAGAATAATCCTTTAAACAAACTTGATGAAAATGAAATGAAAAAAATTGAAATGGAATTTCAAGGAAAAAATGACGATAATGTAGTAGTTAAAGAAAAAATGATATTTAGCAATACAAAAAAAGAAAAGAAAAATTACAATAAAGACAGTAATTGGAATAATAATAGAAATAAAGTAAATACTAATAAGACTACAACTAGTACAGAAGATAATGCTGAAAAACCTGTTCAAAAAGATTATAGAAGAAATAGAGGTGCTGCAAGTTATACAAATACTAATTCTGATTATGCCAATAGTAGAAAAAACTTTGATAATAAAAAAGAAAATAATTGGAATAATAGAAATAGAAATAATAATACAGGCGGTAATAATAATTATAGAAATAATGCTGGGAATAATACAAGCGGTAATAGTGGTTATAGAAATAATGCTGGAAATAATACAGGAACTAATAATTATAGAAGCGATAATAGAAATTTTAAATCATTTGACAAAGATAAAGAGGATGATGATTCTACTAAGAAATTTGGTAGACCAAAGCCTAAAAAAAGAGATACAAAACCAGTTACAGATTCAGTTATACCTGAATCAGAGAACGGAGCAGTAAGTAAGAAATTTTCAAAAGCTTCTAACAAATCAAAATTTGATAAGAAAAAATATGAAAAAGAAAAGAAAGCAAAAGAAGAAGCAAGAAAATTAAAAGAATTAAGAACAGATTTTAGAAAAGATGTTAATAAGAAAAAAGTTAAGAAAAAAGATAAAGAAATAAAAAGTGAAATTGTTCAAATAGATGAAGGTGCAGGAGTACTTAAAATAGTTGGAGAATTAACTGTTAAAGAATTAGGGAAAAAATTAGGAGTAAATAGTTCTGATATTATTAAAAAATTCTTTATGGAAGGTAAAATATTAACAGCTAATGCTATATTATCTTTAGAAGAAATAGAAGAATTAGCATTAGAATATGATGTTTTAATAGAACATGAGGAACCAGAAGAAATTTCTTATGGTGAAAAATATGAATTAGAAGAAGAAGATAAAGAAGAAGATTTAGAATTAAGAGCTCCAGTTATAACTATAATGGGACATGTAGATCACGGTAAAACTTCATTATTAGATGCATTAAGACATACTAATGTAATTGAAGGAGAAGCAGGTGGAATTACACAAAGTATAGGTGCATACCAAGTTAAATGGAAAAATCAACTTATTACATTTATAGATACACCAGGTCATGAGGCATTTACTGAAATGAGAGTAAGGGGAGCAAACATAACTGATATAGCTATATTAATAGTAGCAGCAGATGATGGAGTTAAACCACAGACAGTAGAAGCAATCTCTCACGCAAAAGAAGCAGGGGTACCTATAATTGTAGCAATAAATAAGATTGATAAGGTAGGAGCTAATCCTATGAGAGTTAAACAAGAACTTATGGAACATGGTTTAATTACACAAGAATGGGGTGGAGACATAGAATGTGTTGAAATTTCAGCAAAAGAAAAATTAAATCTTGAAGAATTACTTGAAACTATAATTATAACTTCTGAATTACTTGAATTAAAAGCTAATTCTAAGAAGAGAGCTAGAGCAGTAATTATAGAATCTAAATTAGATCCACAAGTAGGAACAATAGCAGATATTTTAATACAAGAAGGTGAACTTAGAATAGGTGATATATTTGTTGCAGGAGAATCTTATGGTAAGATAAGAACTATGATAGATGATAAGGGAAATAAAATAGAAATTGCAACTCCATCTATGCCAGTAGAAGTAACAGGATTTAATAATATACCAGAAGCTGGAGATTTATTATACTGTGTAAAAAATGATAAACAAGCAAGAAAAATAATAGAAGATTATAGAAATACTAATAAATTAAATGAATTAAATGGTAAAAAACATATATCTCTTGAAAGTTTATCAAAAGAATTAGAGGATAAACAATTAAAAGAATTAAAATGTATAATAAGAGCAGATTCAAAAGGATCTGTTGAAGCCTTAAAAGAATCTTTAGCAAAATTATCTAATGATAAGGTAGCCATAACTGTTATACAAGCATCAGCAGGTGCAATAACAGAAGGAGACGTTAAGTTAGCAGAAGCATCTGATGCAATAATTATAGGATTTGGAGTAAGACCTAATAATACTGCTAGAAATATTGCAGAAAAAATAGGTGTAGAAATAAGAAACTATAATGTAATATACCATGTAACAGAAGATATAGAAAAAGCAATAAAAGGAATGCTAGACCCAGAATACAAAGAAATATATTATGGTCGTTTAGAAGTTAAAAAAGTATTTAAAGTTTCTAATGTAGGTAATATAGCAGGATCATTAGTTGTAGATGGTAAAGTTGTTAAAAAATCTAATATTAGATTACTTAGAAATGGTATTATTATACATGAAGGAGAAATTGATTCACTTAAAAGATATAAAGATGACGTTAAGGAAGCAAATCTTGGTCAAGAATGTGGTATAAGTATAAAAGATTATACAGACATTAAAGAAGGAGATATAATAGAATCATTTACTATGGAGGAAATTACTAGATAATGAATGAAAGAAGAGTAAAAGGTTTAGAAAAAGAAATTTCAAGAAAGATTGGAAATATTTTACTTACTGAAATAAAAAATGAAAAACTAAAAAATTTAGTAACTGTATATGAAGTTAAATTATCAAAAGATGGAAGATATGCAGATATAACATTTTCAGTTTTAAATTATAAACAAAATATAAATAAAGAAAAAGTGTTAGAAGATTTAAATAAGGTCAAAGGTTATTTTAGAAAAAGATTAAGTGAAGAATTAACTATAAGATATGTACCTGAAATAAGAGTACATTTAGATGATAGTGTAGAGTATGCTGTTAAAATTTCAAATCTTATAGATGAAGTTTTAGACAAAAAATAAAATTCATGTTAAAATAATATGATTAGAAAAAAATTAGGAGGTAAAAATGTATAATTTAGAAATTAATGAAAACTTATTAGCAACAGTAAAAATAGTAGTAGAAGGTGAAGAATTTAAATCAGCAAAGGAAGAAATTTTAAATAAATTTAAAAATACACAAATAGATGGATTTAGAAAAGGTAAAGCACCATTAGACGTTGTTGAAAAACATTTCGAAGGACAAATAAGAGAAGAAATTTTTACTAAATTAATAAATAAAGAATTTTCAAAAGCAATAGAAGAAAAGAATGTTGAACCTGTTTCAAGATTAGAAGTAGTAAGTGATAATATAACAAAAGATAAGGTAGAAGCAGTAATAACGTTTGCAGTAAGACCTGAATTTGAATTACCAGAATATAAAGGTTTAGAAGTTGAAATTGATGATTTACCAGAAGTTGATGATGAAGCAGTTAATAAATCAGTAGAAAATGTAGCAGCTAGACTTAAAACTTATGAAAAAGTTGAAGGAAAAGATACTGCTGAAAAAGGAGATATAGTAAATATTAATTTTGAAGGATTTGTTGATGGTACTGCATTTGAAGGTGGAAAATCAGAAAACTTTGACTTAGAATTAGGATCTCATTCATTTATAGATACTTTTGAAGATCAAATAGTAGGACATAAATTAGATGAAGAATTTGAAGTAAATGTTAAATTCCCAGAAGAATATCATGCAGAAAACTTAAAAGGAAAACCTGCTATGTTTAAGGTTAAGTTAAATTCTATAAAAGAAGTTAAAATGCCTGAAATAAATGATGAATTAGCAAAAAAACAAGGTTATGATACATTAGAAGATTATAAGACTTTTGTTAAATCAAATTTAGAAGCTCAAAGATTAGAACAATTAAACAATATGAAGTATCAAAAAGTAATAGATAAAATAGTTAAAAGTGCAACTATAACTGTACCAGAAGTATTAATAACAGAAGAAAAAGATAGAGAAATAGAAGCTTTCAAAAAACAATTAGCACAGTATGGTCAAAATCTAGAAACTTTCTTGACAAGTTCTAAAAAAACTATGGAAGAATTTGAAAAAGATGCTTTAGGAAAAGCAGAAGAAGTAGTTAAATTTAGATTAATAGCATCTGAAATAATTAAAAAAGAAAACTTAGAAGTAACAAAAGATGATATAAATGAACAATTAAATAATATGGCAACTGGCTATAATATGACTAGAGAACAATTAGTAGAAGAATTAAAGAAAATGAATATTCTAGAAAATTATACTAATGAAATAGCAAATAATATAATAGGTGGAAAATTAAAAGACTTATTATTAACAAAATAATTGGAGGAAATAAATGATATATCCATTTATACATGAAGAAGAAAGTGGAATTGAAAAGACATACAATATTTTTTCAAGATTATTAAAAGATAGAATAATATTTTTAATGGGTGAGATAGATGATGAAATGGCTAATACCATAATAGCACAATTACTTTATTTAAATGCCCAAGATAAAAATAAAGATATAATAATGTATATAAATAGTCCTGGTGGTTCTGTAACCGCAGGGCTAGGTATATATGATACTATGAATCATATAGATTGTAAGGTATCAACTGTATGTATAGGACAAGCAGCAAGTATGGGAGCATTCTTATTAGCCGCTGGTGAAAAAGGCATGAGAAGATCACTTAAGAATTCAAGAATAATGATACATCAAGTTTTAGGTGGTATAAATTATTCTCAGGCTTCTGACGTTCAAATTAGAGCAGAAGAAATGCTTAGGTTAAAAGAATTATTAAATGAAGAATTAGCCAAAAATACAAATAAAACAGTAAAAGTTATAGAAAAAGCAACAGATAGAGATAATTTTATGTCATCAGAAGAAGCCAAAAAATTTGGTCTGATAGATGAAATTATTTAATGAAAGGAAAGACAATGATAGAAGATAAATACTATGATTGTTCATTTTGTGGTGAAAATAGCCCTAACTTAGAATATATAGAAGGAGATGAACAAGCACAAATTTGTGAAAATTGTGTAAAAAGATGTGCTTTATTACTTGAAGAACAAAAAGTTTTGTCTAAAACATCAGAAAATAATTTTAATGTAAATCTTTTAAAACCTAAGGAAATTAAAGAAAAATTAGATGAGTATATAATAGGACAAGATAGAGCTAAAAAAGTTCTGTCAGTTGCTGTATACAATCATTTTAAAAGGATTTCTTTAAAGTTAAAACAAGATTTAGACGTTGAAATTCAAAAATCTAATGTGTTATTAATAGGGCCTACTGGAAGTGGTAAAACTTTATTAGCCCAAACATTAGCCAAAATATTAAATGTACCTATAGCAATAGCTGATGCTACTACTGTAACAGAAGCAGGTTATGTGGGAGATGACGTAGAAAATGTTTTATTAAAATTAATAAAAGCAGCGGATTATGATATTGAAGCAGCACAAAGAGGAATAATTTACATAGATGAAATAGATAAGATAGCAAGAAAATCTGAAAACACTTCTATAACAAGAGATGTATCAGGTGAAGGAGTTCAACAAGCCCTACTTAAAATTGTAGAAGGGACAGTGTCATCTGTTCCACCACAAGGTGGCAGAAAACACCCTAATCAAGAATTGTTAGAAATAGATACAACTGATATATTATTTATAGTTGGTGGAGCATTTTCTGGATTAGAAAAGAAAATAAAGAGTAGATTTAATGTAAAACAAATAGGTTTTGGAAATAATAGTAAAAATATTGATTTAACAGAAGAAACTATATTTAAACATGTATTACCAGAAGATCTTAAAAAGTTTGGGCTTATTCCTGAATTAATAGGTAGATTTCCTGTAATAGCAGCACTTAATCAGTTAGATGAAGAAGCACTTATTAAGATACTAACTGAACCTAAAAATGCTTTGGTTAAACAATACCAAAAGTTTTTTGAAATGGAAGATATAGAATTATCTTTTGATAAAGGGGCATTAAAAGAAATTGCAAAATTAGCATTTAAGAAAAAAATAGGAGCAAGAGGGCTTAGAAGTATAGTAGAAAATGCACTTCTTGATTTAATGTATGAAATTCCTAGTGAAAATAATATTAAAAAATTAGTAATCACAAAGAAAATTATAGATGAAAAAAATAAAGTTAATACAGATAAGGAGTAATAAATGATACCAGTAATTCCTGTAAGACAAATTGTTTGTATGCCAGGTATAGAGTCTAGTATTAGATTAGGTAGAAAATTTAGCATTAATGCAGCTAACTTAGCTATGGAGAATAAGCAAATAGTATTAGTTGTACAAAAAGATATAAAAGACCTAGATATAACAGTAGATGATATAGAACAATATGGTATACTAGCAGAAACAACGAATTTAACTAAAACAAAAAATGATAACTATAATTTATTTGTTAAAGGTATTAAGCGTGTAAAATTAAAAAAATTAAACTATGACAAAGAAAAAAATAGTTTTATGACTGAAGTAATAAATGTAAGAACTAAAATGGATTTAATAGATGATGAAAATTATAAAAAAACTATCTATAATCCAGAATATTTAGTTGCTATGGCAACAGATCTATTTACTAATAAATCTTTTGTTAAATCTGAGGAAGGAATGAATTTATTAACAGCAAGTTCATTAGAAGAATTACTTGATATATTAGTATATTTTGTAAGTTTTCCAGTAGAAGTAAAACAAAAATATATTAGAATTAGAAGCTTAGGAACGCGTATTAAAGAATTTTATAAAGATTTAAGTGTTGAAAAACAAAAAGCGCATATAGAAGAAAGTGTAAATATTAAAGTTAAAGAAATTATTGATGAGTCGCAAAGAAACTATTACTTAAAAGAAAAGATGAAAGTAATTAAAGAAGAATTAGGCGATGATACTGATGACTATATAGAAGGTCTATATGATAAATTAGAAGCAAGTGAGATGCCTAAAGACTTTAAGGAAAAAGTTTTAAAAGATTTGAAAAAATTAGAAAAAACACCTCAAATGTCAGCGGAATACAATGTGCTTTTAAACTATATAGAATTAGTTTTAGAATTGCCATTTAAAGCATCTGAGAAAAAAGCATTTGATTTGAAAAAAGCAAAACAAATATTAGATGAAGATCATTATGGTTTAAAAGAAGTAAAAGATGCGGTTTTAGAGTTCTTAGCAGTAATTGAACTTAAAAAGAAACTAGCAAAAAAGAATACTAAAAAAACAGCAAGTGTATTATGTTTAGTAGGACCTCCAGGTATAGGTAAAACTTCATTTGCAAATTCTATCGCAAGGGCTATGAATAGAGAATTTTCTAAGATTAGTTTGGGTGGAGTAGATGATGAAAGTGAAATAAGAGGACATAGAAGAACTTATGTAGCTGCTATGCCAGGTAGAATTATAGAAGCAGTAAAAAGAACGGGAGTAAATAACCCAGTTATATTATTAGATGAAATAGATAAATTAGATTCAAATTTTAGAGGAGATCCATCTTCTGCTTTATTAGAAGTATTAGATCCGGCTCAAAACTATAAGTTTGAAGATCATTTTATAGATTATCCTTATGATTTATCTAATGTATTCTTTATATGTACTGCTAATAATTATTCAACTATACCTGAGCCATTATATGATAGATTAGAAGTTATATACATAGATTCATATACTGAATTAGAAAAATTAAACATAGCTATGAAATATTTAATATCTCAGGTAGCAGAAGAAACAGGTATAAAACTTAATCTTAAAGAAGATATAGTTTTAAAAATAATAAATTCATATACTAGAGAAGCAGGAGTTAGAAATCTTAAAAGGGAATTGGTTAAATTAGCGAGAAAAATGGCAAGAGAAACTCTTGAAGAATCTAAGAAAAAATTTATTATAGGAAAGAAAAATTTAGTTAAGTATTTAGGGCCTGAAAAATATAAGCCTGAAAAAATGGCTGAAAAAAAAGCGAAAAAAGGGAGTGTAACTGGACTTGCATGGACTAGTGTAGGGGGAACTACATTAGAAGTACAAGCTTTAAAAATGCAAGGTGATGGAAAACTAATGTTAACTGGTAAATTAGGTGAGGTTATGCAAGAATCAGCAAAAGTTGCTTATTCTTTTGTAAGAAGTATAAAAGATAAGAAAAATAACTTTGAAAAAGATTCTGATATACATTTACATTTTCCAGAAGGAGCAGTACCAAAAGATGGACCATCTGCAGGTATAACTATAACTACTGCAATATTATCAGTAGTATCTAATAAAAAGGTTAGACAAGATTTAGCTATGACAGGTGAAATAACATTGACAGGTGAAGTATTAGCCGTTGGTGGTATAAAAGAAAAGGTTATAGCAGCACATAGAATAGGTATAAGAGAAGTCATATTACCAAAAGAAAATGAAGTAGATACAAAAGAATTGCCAGCAGAAATATTAAAAGATATGAATTTTAATTTTGTTGCTAATTATAATGAAGTGATAAAAATAGCGTTAGTTAATTAATTTAAAAAGGAGTAAATTTATGAATTCAAATGTAGTATTATTAGGGTCATATGCAATATTAATATTAGCATTGTTTTTACCATTATATTTAATGAATAAAAATAAAAAGAAAAAATATAATGAAATGATTTCTACAATGAAAATAGGAGATCAAATAGTAACTATTGGAGGAATATACGGAAGTGTTACTAAAATTTTAGATAATAAAATAGAAATAAAAATAGATAAAGGTGTATCTATGACTATATCAAAAGGGGCGATTTCAAGGATAGAAAGATGATAAAAGAATTAAAAAAAATAATTTTCCTGCTATTTTGTATAATTCCAATAATAACATTTTCTAATGATTTAGAAAGCGTTTCATACAGAAACGGTCAAATATCATTAACATTTTCAGAAAGAGTACCAAGATATAAAGAGGTATTTGATTCTGAATTACCATCTTTAACTTTGCTTTTTGAAGATACTGATAAAAACAAAAGAATAGAGCAAGTTATAAGTGTAAATGATAGTTATTTAATGGATGTTTTAACTGAAAACTATAATGGTGAAACAGATATAGTGATTTATTTACAATCAAGAGTTAAATATACAATAAGTAGTTCAGGAAAAAAACTAATTATTAAATTAAAAGAAGAAAGTGTTTTAGTTAAGAAGAAAAAAACTATTGTTTTAGATGCAGGACATGGTGGAAAAGACAGTGGTGCAGTTGGTAATGGGTATAGAGAAAAAGATATAGCACTTAAAGTTATTCTTGAATTGTATCGTGAGTTAAGTAAAGACTATAATGTAATACTTACAAGAAAAGATGATACTTTTATACCACTTAATAGAAGAGCAGATATTGGGAATGAAAATAATGCAGATCTTTTTGTAAGTGTGCATTTAAATTCATCACATAATAGAAAAGCACATGGAGCAGAAGTATTTTATTTTTCTAAAAACCCATCATCTTATGCAAAACAATTAGCAAAATATGAAAATAGTTTTGATATAAAAGGAGCAAGAGCAATAGAAGCATCACAGTTTGTTATTGAAGATGTATTATATCATTTAAACCAACAGCAAAGTGCGATTGTTGCTAATTCTATTTTAGATGGAATAGTTAGAACTATGAATATGGAAAGAAGACGTGTAGCAGGGGCAAATTTTGCTGTACTAAGAGGATCAATTTCGCCATCTATATTAATAGAGTTAGGTTTTGTTTCAAATCATGATGATATTAAGAAATATTCAACATCATATGGACAAAGAAAGGTTGCAAAAACTATAGCAGAAGCTATAAGAAAGCATTATTGAGGTTAATATGAAAAGAAAATCTATGAGAAAAAAATTTATTGAAAAAAATTTATGGACTATTGTATTATTAGTATGCATAGTATTTGCATATATATACAAAAGTCATTTAAATAAACAACAAGAAGCAGTTACTGTTTTAGTTGAAGAAGCTGAACAAATTGAAAGAGAATCAGAGATTGTAAAGTTAAAAATATATGATTCTTTTGAAAATAAGATTAAAGAAAAAGAAATTGAAGTCAACAATAAGCAATTTTTGACTATGGGAGATTACATTAAATTAATTCTTGAAAATTCGGAATTCTTAACTAATAAAATGGACCTTTTATCAGTTTATGAATTAGATGATGAGCAAGTTTTAGTTATATTATCAGATGAATTTAGAAATCTTTCAAAATCTTCATTTGTGGCAGTAACTACAACTATAAAACTTAATTTAAAGGAAGCTTTTCCAAATGTAAAAGTAGTTAATATAAAGTTAGATAGTGATTAAAAAAATCTAGGCTTAATTGTCTAGATTTTTTGTTATTTTTTAATTTTTATTGTAATTATTAATTGTAGTAAACAGTATAAAAATATTAAAAATAAATTTGTAAAGAATATTGTTTTTGCTATAATAGTTTTGTCTTTGAAAATTATTACTAGCATAGGTAATATTACAACAAACAAAAGAAAGCAAAAGATACTGAATTTAAAACTTCTTACGAATAAAATATCTTTTTTCATAGTTTAACTCCGTTCTAAAAAATTAATTGTTAATTTTTTAATTAATTATATACCTAAAAACTAGATAAATCAATAGAGAATTTATCATTGACAAAAGTTTTTAAATAGTATAATATTCTTTTAGAAAGGAAGTGAATGTATGAAAAAAAACATAATTTTAATGTTTTCAATACTAGTATTATCAGGCTTATCATATACTAAGAAACCAGATAATATTAATGTTATAGGTAATATTGGATTTAATTCATATATATTAGAACCAACATATGGTGCTACCTTAGGATTTAATATTCAACCTGAATGGATTTTTGAAAAAGAAAAAATTGATATAGGTGTAGGTCCAGTATTTGGGGTAGATACTTCGGCTTTTAAATTTAATAATGATTTTTCTGGTTCTGCTCAAATAAATTTAGGTGTAAGATATGACATTTATTTAAAGAAAAATGATATATATATAGGAAGTGAATTAGGGCTTGCATTAGGAATTCAAAAAAGTAAAGATAAACGTGTAGAATTTAATCCTTTTGCAATAAATGCTAAATTACTTCATGTAGGTAAAAAATTTGATAATGGATTTAGAGTTGGTGGTTATCTAGGTTATGGTTCAAAGGGAATTGTAGGATTAGAAATAGGTAAATCATTCTAAAAAAAATCTAGGTATTAATTGCCTAGATTTTTAATTTATCTACCTGAAATTTTTATTTTACCTAATAAATTACTTATATAAATATTAATAGTTTTATCACTTTCTTTATTAATATTTTTCATAGATACACTACCAATTATATCATCTCTTTGTAATGAGACATTACTACTAGTTTTAATTTTTATATCTCCTATAAAATCATCAATATTAATTTTTGAATTATTTTCTAAATCAGATGTTATTTTCCCAATAGAATCTGAAATATCTATAAATATTTCATCTTTATATATTATTTTGATAGCATCTAAATTATGTTTTTTAATAGATGAGATATTTACTTTATCAGATATGGTTTCAACTTCTACATTATTACTATATTTTATAATGTTTTGTTCTCTCTTTATTATTTTTATATCTCCTACATAATCATCTATTATAATTTCATTATTTTTGAAGTTTATTACACTACTGTAATTATTTTTATATGCATAAATTGAAAATATAAATCCTGTTATCATTAAAATAATACCTATTATAATTATTTTTTATTCATATTATTTCCCTTTCAATTTACCCTTAATATTTATGTTTCCTAATGCATTAATTATAGAAATATTAATAGTTTTATCACTATTTTTATTAATATTTTCTATTGATATAGGAGCAAGAGTATTAGTTGTATCTATAGAAACATTACTACTAGTTTCAATATTTATATCTCCTACAAAATTTTCTATATTTATTTTAGAATTATTTTCTAAATTAGAGTTTAATAAGCCAACTGCATCTATAATATCTATATCTAGATTTTCTTTATATATTATCTTTACTTTATTATTTTTAGCTTTCTTTTTTGAATATATTTCTATTTCATTAGAATTATTATTAATATTTAATGTTTCATCATATTTTATAAGGTTTTTATCTCCCTTTTCTATTTGAATAGTTCCAGCAAAGGTTTCTAATAAAATTTTTTCATTATTAAAAGGCATTTCATGTGTAAGTTTATTAAAAGTTTTTTCATATATAAATTCATTATTATAGTTAGTTTCTATTTTATTATATGCATAAATTGAAAATACAAGCCCTATCATCATTAAAATTATACCTATTATAATTATACTAAGTTTTTTATTCATATTATTTTCCTTTCTAATTTTTATTTATTCGAAAAAAATGTATATATCTTAGCAAATAATCTAGCAAATAAATTTAAAATATATCTTGCAACTTCTATAAATAAAGGTGAAATTACCAATAATAGACCTATTGAAAATATTGATACACCTAAGAATAAAAAGTTACTAGGGTATGGGAAAGTTATTGCCCAAAAAGTTGTTTTAAATGGTATTGCAAATAATGAAATTATTAGAGCCATTATAACAACACCTATACTAAGAATTACTGCAAAGATTGCAAATATAATTCCAATAGCAGCAAGTGCTAGTGGTAATGCAATAGGCAATCCCAATATGGCACTTATAGTTATTAAAATAAATTTAAGTGGATTATTCATTTTTTCTTTTTTATTGGCAACTTGTATACCTTGGTCTAATAGTATTTCATTTGCTATCTTATAAGGATCCATATTTTCAGGTACATTATCATCTTGTCCTATATTTAAATCTTCAAAATACTCTTCATAATATTTAAAAATATCTGCTTTTTCACTATAAGATATGTTTTTTAAATAATTATCTAGTTTTTGCATAAATTTTTTTCTAGTCATTTTTTTAACCCTCTTTTAAAAAATTGTCTATTGTATTTTTTAAATCTGTCCATTCTAATTTGATTTTTTCAAATTCTAGAAGTCCTTTTTTAGTTATTTTGTAATATCTCCTATTTCTGCCTTGATAATTATTATCATATGTACTAAGCAAATCATTTTGTTTAAGCCTTCTTAATACTGGGTAGAGTGTTGATTCACTTATTTGTATTTTTTCTTGAATATTTTGAGTTAATGCATAACCATATAAATCCTCTTTTTTAAGACAAGATAGAACACAAAATTCTAATATATCACTTGTTATTTGCACATATTACCCTCCTTTACTTTGCTTTCAACAATATTATATGACATATAATATTGTTTGTCAATACATATAAAAAAATTCTTATTTTAGTTGAACATTATCAAAAACGGGGTATAATATACCAGTAATGTAAATAATGTTTGGAGTGAGAAATATGAGATTTAATAGAAATATGAGACTATATTTAATTACTTTAATAATAAGCATACTTAATTTTATTTATGCGATTTTTATAAATTATATAAAATCAAATGATATTAATTCTCATAAAACAAACGTATATATTTTTGCTATTATTATAGGAATGATACCTTGTTATATATGTGCATTTAAAATTTTTTTAATAATACAAAGTGCATTATGTAAGTTAATAGAAAAATATACAGAAAATATTATAATAGATACTTTAATGTTCATATTTAGGAGATGGGTATTACATTTAATTATGGTGATTCCTATAGTTATATTAGGATTTGGACCAACAATTTTAGGTTTTATGGTTTCAAACCCAATTTTAAGAGTATGATATTATAAAAAAGGAGACCAACTATGATTTTAAATTTAAATAAGGACCATATCATAAAAATTAATGAAAACTTTATTAAACAGGGATGGGGTTCTAGAAAGGATATATTGAATAAATATCTAGATGAGCAACAATCTGGTAAAAGAATAGTTTTAGTGTATGAAGAAAATAATGAAATAAAGGGATATATTACTCTTATAATAAGTCCAACAAAAGGTCCGTTTAGTTTAACAAATATTCCTGAAATTTCTGATTTCAATGTTTTTAAAGAATATCAAGGTAAGGGTATTGGACAAAAATTATTAGATAATATTATTAATAGATCTAAAAAAATAAGTGATTTAGTTGGTATAGGAGTTGGACTACATGCAGGATATGGTACAGCTCAAAGGATGTATATTAGAAATGGATTCATACCAGATGGTAATGGGGTCTATTATAAAGGAGAAATACTAGAGCCATACACAGAGTGTATAAACGATGATGACCTAGTACTATATTTTATAAAAAAACAAACTTAGATAATTAGAATGTGCATTTAAGATAAGTTTTATATTCACATTTAGAAAATGGATATAGGCTTATTATTTTAGGAGTATAAGGAAGTGAGTTTAATATGAAAAAAATATTTAGTATATTTTGTCTACTAAGTGTAGTTATAGCATATGGGGAACCTAAATACATGCCACAAGATTACAGTGGTGTTATTAAAACAGTATTTCTTGAACCAAATACAAAGGAAGAAGTAAAAGTTATTAATGGTAGAAAAGAAGGGGAATCAAAAGAAATTTATCCAGATGGTAGAATACTTTATTCAACATATAAAAATGGTGTAAGACAAGGGAAAGCAAAAATAGAATATCCTAATGGTAATATTGAAATAACTAATATTAAAAATGATTATTTACATGGAGATACTATTACTACAAGTGCTAATGCAGAATACGAAGTAAAAGGTAAATACATATATAAATATAAAGATGGAGATTTTATAACTAGAAATAAAAGCGGTAAAATAGTTGAAAAAATAACATATATATTAGATGAAGCAACAAGAATGGAGACTAACTATGATAATGATATAGTAGAAGCAGTATTTAATCCATTTTTTGGTACATTTAAAATTAAAATTTTAAATGGAAATTCTGAATATGAGTTTAAATACTTTAATGAAAAATATGCTAATGAATTTGGTAATAGATTTGGTCAATTAAAAATTACTCATTTAGGAAATGTATATACTCAAACAATAATAAAAAATAAACCTATTACTATGGCAAAGGTAGTATATAAAAATGGAGAGATTAAATATGCCAAAAAGATAAAAGATTTATTACCTGATGAAATTAAAGATAATTATAATTTTGATGCAGAGTATAAGGGTGAAGATAAAAAAATGACAAAATCTTTTGAAATAGATGGATTAAAAGGTCAAATTAAAGATGGAAAGATTGACGGAATATTAGAATATCATGATAAAATGACTTCTAATAAAATTGTGATGAATTTTAAAGATGGAAAATTAGATGGAGAAGTGAGTGTTTACACTAGTGAAAAGGGAGTATACTCAAAAACAAATATAAAAAATGATAAATTACATGGGAAATATATAGAAAATTTTGATGAATTTAGAGTAGAAAAAATTTTTGAAAATGGAAGATTAGTAGAGTGTTTATTTTATGAAAACAATGTAGAAACTAAAAAATATGAAGTTACTGATGAAGGAATCCTTATAATGTCTTCAAATCATTTTTCTATACATGAAGGAGACACTTTAAAAATTTATTATAAGCCAGTACCATATGGTGAAGATGAAAAAATAATGGTAATTGTAACAAAGAAAAATGGACAAGTTAGAATGTATAAAAAACTTAGTGAATACCAAGGTGGTGGATCATATATTGAATTAAAAGAAGCGGATAAAAAATAAGATTATTATAAAAAGGAGAAAAATTATTATGAAAAAGATATTAAGCATATTTTGTCTATTTACTTTAATAAATATTACTTATGGAGAAGCTAAATACATGCCACAAGATAATAATGGAAGATTTACTCTTTTATATAATGATATTTCTTATACTAAAGAGGAAGTAAGAGTCATTGGTGGTAGAAAAGAAGGAAAATCAAAAGAAATTTACCCTGATGGTAGAATATTTTATTCAACATATAAATATGGTGTAAGACAAGGTGAAGCTAAAATAGAATATCCTAATGGAAGTGTCGAAATAGTTAATATGAAAGATGATTTTATTCATGGCAAATCAATATTTAAAAGCCCTAATGGAGAATATATAACAAAAGGGCAATATTTATATAATTTAAAAGATGGAGATTTTATAACTACTGATAAAAGTGGTAAAATAGTTGAAAAAAGAACATATATATTAGATGAAATTACAAGAATAGAGAGTTATTATGATAATGAAATAGTAGAAAATGTATTTAACCCATTTTTTGTTACACTCAAATTTAAAATCTTAAAAGAAAATTTTGAATATGAGTTTAAAATTTTTAATAATAAATATTCTGATGAATTTGGTAATGAATTTGGTCAATTAAAAATTACTCATTTAGGAAATGTATATACTCAAACAATAATAAAAAATAAACCTATTACTATGGCAAAGGTAGTTTATAAAAATGGAAAGGTTAAATATGCTAAAAGTATGAAAGAATTATTGCCAGATGATATAAAAGAAAGTATTAGTTTTGATTTTGAATATGAAGGAAAAGATAAAAAAATGACAAAATCTTTTGAAATAGATGGATTAAAAGGTTAAATTAAAGATGGAAAAGTTGATGGAGTGTTAGAATATCATAATAAAATGACTTCTAACAAAACTGTGTTGAATTTTAAAAATGGAAAATTAGATGGAGAAGTTAATATTTATACTAATGAAAAAGGAGTATATTTAAAATCAAACATAAAAAATGATAAATTAAATGGGAAATATACAGAAAATTTTGATGAACTTAGAATAGAAAAAATTTTTAAAGATGGGAGATTAGTAAAGCATTCAATTTATATAAATAATATACAAACTGAAAAATATGAAGTTACCAATGAAGGAATTCTTATAATGTCTTCAAATCATTTTTCTGTACATGAAGGGGATAATTTAAAAACTTATTATAAGCTAGTACCATATAAAAAAGATCAGGAAATAATGACAATTGTTACAAAGAAAAATGGACAAGTTAGAATGTATAAAAAACTTAACGAATATCAAGGTGGAGGTAGATATATTGAATTAAAAGCGGCAGATAAAAAATAAGATATTTAATTTAAAAGTTCAGAAAATTAAGATTTATTATAAAAAGGAGAAAAATTATTATGAAAAAAATATTAAGCATATTTTGTCTATTTACTTTAATAAATATTACTTATGGGGAAGCGAAATACATGCCACAAGATAATAGTGGAACGAATATTATTGCATATTATAACGCAGATAATACAACAGAAGAAGTAAAAGTCATTGATGGTAGAAAAGAAGGGAAATCAAAAGAAATTTACCCAGACGGTAGAATATTTTATTCAACATATAAACATGGTGTAAGACAAGGAGAAGGGAAAATTGAATACCCTAATGGAGATATTGAAATAATTAATATTAAAGATGGCCTTATACAAGGGGAAACAATATTTAAAAGTAGTAATGGAGAATATATAATAAAAGGTCAGTATTTGAATGGTTTAATAGATGGAGATTTTATAACTACTGATAAAAATGGAAATTTACTTCAAAAAGAAACTTTTATCTTAGGTGAAAATTTGAAAACAATAGACTATGGTGATGGTTTTGAAACAGTTATTACAAATACACCAATGTATACAATTGTAGATTTAAAATCAGAAGATGATAATTTAGAAATGAGTTATAAAGTATTTAAAGGAAAACTTTTTGGACAATCAAAAATTGTTCATCAGGGAAATGTGTATACTCAAACTTTTATTAATTCAAAACCTATAACTATGGCAAAAGTAGTATATCAAAATGGAAAAATTAAATATGGTAAAAGTATAAAAGAATTACTTCCTAATGAGTTTAAAGAAGTTATAAGTTTTGATTTTAAGTATAATAAAAAAGATAAAAAAATGACTAAATCTTTTAATGAGGATGAAATCAAGGGTAAAATTAAAGATGGGAAAATTGAAGGTTTGCTAGAATATAAAGATGAAAAATATGATGTAAAAACGACTTCAATGTTTAAAAATGATGAATTAGATGGAGAAACAATTATTTATTTAAATGAAAAAACTACTTTAACTTTTAATATGAAAAACAATTTATTGAATGGCGAACATGTTCAAAATTTTGGAGAATATAGTTTAATAGTTAATTTTAAAGATGGAAGAGTAGTAGGAGATTGCTATATAGTTGAAAAAAATGTTAAAAAAATTCATGGTAAGGCAGATGAAAGTGGTCTTCTTATAAGATATTTAGACCATTTCAAAGTACATGAAGGAGATACTATAAAAGGTTACTATAAAGTCATATTAAAAGGTGCAGATAAAGAAATGATGCAAATTGTAACTAAGGCTAATGGTCAAATAAGAAGATATGGAAGGTTAAACGAATATCAAGGTGGCGGAGAATATATTGAGTTAAAATCAGCAGATAAAAAATAAAATATTTTGTAAAAAGACATTTAGTTTAAAGACTTGTGTCTTTTTTTATTTAAAATAATAAAAAAAATATAAATATAAAAACATTTTTTAAGATAAATATACTAATAAAATATATTAATTAATTGTAAAATATGATATAATAATTAGATATGGACAGAAAGGAGAAATATGGAGTTAACAAGTAAAGAAAGAAACTTTTTGAGAAAAAAAGCAAGTAACTTAGAACCTGTTGTTAGAATAGGTAAATTAGGAATAAGCGATACTGTGTTAGAAAATATAAAGCAAGTTATTGATAAGCAAGAATTAATAAAAGTTAAGATATTGAATAATTCAGAAGAAAGTGTTTCCTATGAACTAAGCAGTAAGATTGAAAAGTATACTGGTGCAGTTGGAGTCTATTTAATAGGAAATATTATGATATTTTTTAAGAAAAAAGTAGATGAAAAAAATCAAAAAGGACCTATAACCCAAGAATTTTATGATTTTAGAAATAGGAGTAAAAAATGAGTGGCGGCATAATATTTGGTAATAAAATAATAGATATAGTGTTTTTGTCAATGATGATTGCACAAATGATAAAAATATTTATACCAGTATTAAAAGGTAAAAAACCAGAATTTTCAAAGTTATTTGAAACAGGTGGTATGCCTAGTTCACATTCAGCAAGTGTAATAAGTCTTTGTACTTGCATCTCTATTATATATGGAACAACTAGCATATATTTTGCAATGACTATGGTTATAGCAACAATAGTTATGTATGATGCTACAGGAATAAGAAGAGAAGCAGGTAGACATGCAAAAATACTAAATAAAATTATATTAAGTGATTTAAAATTATTCAAAACAAAAGAATTTAAAGAATTTAAAGAGTTTTTAGGACATACACCTTTAGAAGTTTTAGGTGGAATGATTTTAGGAATATTAGTCCCATATATGTTTGGGTGGTATTTAGTATGAAAAAAAGATTAGACCATATATTACAAGAAAAAGGGTACTTTGATACAAGAGAGAAAGCTAAAAGAGCAATAATGGCTGGAGAAGTTATAGTCAATGAAATGGCAGTAACTAAAGCTGGTACAATGTTTAAAGAAGAAAACATTAAAAGTATCAGGGTAAAAACAAAAATAAATTATGTTAGTCGTGGCGGACTTAAATTAGAAGGAGCTATTAAAATTTGGGATATTGATTTTAAAGATTTAATAGTGTTAGATATAGGATCTTCAACTGGTGGATTTACGGATTGTAGTTTAAAAAATGGAGCTAAATTTGTATATGCAGTAGACGTGGGAACTAATCAATTAGATTATAGTTTAAGAATGAATGACAAAGTTAAAAGTATAGAAAACAGACATATTAATAAATTGGGAGAAGAAGACCTAGATTTAGGTTTGGCAGATGCAGTAGTTGCGGATGTTTCCTTTATATCTTTAACAAAGATAATAGAATATGTTCATAAATTTTCAAAAGAAAATTCGTTTTGCGTACTTTTAATAAAACCACAGTTTGAAGTAGGAAAAGAAAACATTGCTAGAAATGGTATAGTAAAAGATGAAAATTGGAGAGATTTTGCTATAAAAAAAGTAGTTAAAGTAATGAAAGAATATGATTATGAAATTGTTGGTATAAATGAGTCTCCTATAAAAGGGACAAAAGGAAACATTGAGTATTTAATGTACGCAAGAAAGAAGAGGAATTAATGTTATACATAGTAGCTACTCCTATTGGAAATTTAGAAGATATTAGCATGAGAGCATTAAGAATATTGAAAGAAGTTGATTATATTTTTGCTGAAGATACAAGGGTAACAAGAAAATTATTGAGTGCTTATGAAATCAAAAATACTGTTTATCAGTATCATGAACATAATAAAAGGCATCAAATAGATAATATATTGAGTTTATTGAAAAATGAAAAAAATGTGGCATTAGTTACAGATGCAGGAACTCCTTGTATATCAGATCCGGGTTATGAATTAGTTGATGAAGTATTAAATGAAGGAATTAAGGTAGTAGGAATACCGGGAGCTTCTTCTATAATAACGGCAGCTAGTATATCGGGGTTAAGTATGAGAAGAATTGCCTATGAAGGTTTTTTACCTAAGAAAAAAGGCAGACAAACTCTTTTAAATAAATTAAAAGAAGAAGATAGAACTATAATAATTTTAGAATCTCCAAATAGAATATTGAAGACATTAAAAGACATAAATACATATTTAGGAAATAGATATGTGGTAATAGCACGAGAAATAACAAAAATGTATGAAGAAGTTATTCGTGGCTATGTAGAAGAACTAATAGAAAAATTAGAGACTAAACCTATAAAAGGAGAAATAGTCTTAATAATTAAGGAATTAGAGTAATGGATATACAAAAAACAAATATAAACTGGTATCCTGGACATATGAAAAAAACAATGGATATGTTCAAAGAGCAGTTAAAACAGGTTGACCTTATAATAGAAATATTAGATGCGAGAATACCTTTATCAAGTAAGAACCCAGAAGTTGAAAAATTAGTAAAGCATAAAAAAAGAATAATAATTTTAAACAAAATGGATTTAGTTGATAAAAATGATTTTTTTAAGTGGGAAGAATATTTTTTGGCTAATAATTTAGCAGATAAAATAATACCTATGAGTGTTGAAAAAGGTTTTAATATAAAAGAATTAAGAACTGAAATAGACACTATGTACAAAGAAAAATTAGAAAAAAAGAAAAAAAGAGGTTTAATAAAAACTGAGATTAGAGCAATGGTAGTAGGAATACCCAATGTTGGAAAGTCTAAGTTTATTAATAAAATATCATCAACAAGTAAAGCAGGGGTAGGAAACTTGCCTGGATTTACTAGGGGTAAACAATGGATAACAGTAAATAATAAATTCTATTTACTAGATACACCAGGTGTATTATGGCCAAAATTTGATAGTCATGAAACGGCATTAAATTTAGCAATAACAGGCTCTATAAAAGATGATATATTATCGTTAGAACAAGTGTGTATATCACTTGTAAAAAAAATGAAAGAATATAATATAATAAATAATATTTTAAAAGCATATAATATTGAAAATTTAGAAAATATTGAAAATGCTGATGATTATGAACTATTAAAAGCAATAGAAAAAAGACTTTTAATTCATAATACTAAAGAACATGATTATGAAATCATATCACAAAAAATATTAAGAGATTATAGAACAGGAAAGTTAGGAAAATTCTTTTTAGAATTACCTAAATCGCCTAAGAAAGAAGGAAAATAATGAGTAAAAAAACATTTGAAGAATTAGGATTAAGTAATGATACATTAAAAGCAGTTAAGGCAAAAGGATTTGAAGCACCATCAGAAATACAAGCAATGGTTATACCAGAACTTTTAAAAGAGAGAACACATTTAATAGGACAAGCACAAACAGGAACAGGTAAAACTGCTGCATTTGCACTTCCTATATTAGAATTATTAGAGCCAACTAAAAAAGTTAAGGCTATGATATTAGCGCCAACTAGAGAATTAGCAGTACAAGTTGCAGAAGAAATTTATTCTTTAAAAGGTGATAAAGATATTAAAGTATTATCAGTTTATGGTGGAGCCTCTATTGAAACACAATTAAGAAGTTTAAAAAGAGGTGTAGATATAGTAGTAGGAACACCAGGTCGTATTATGGATATGATGAGAAAAAGAGCATTAATATTAGATGATTTAGAATATTTTATTTTAGATGAAGCTGATGAAATGCTTAATATGGGATTCATTGATGATATTAAAGATATATTATCAAAAACAAATGATGAAAAGAAAATGTTATTCTTCTCAGCAACTATGCCAAAAGAAATATTAAACATAGCAAAAGAATTTATGCCAGGTCATAAAATAATGAAGGTTAAAAATAAAGAATTAACAACGGCTTTAACTGAACAAATATACTTTGAAGTAAGACCTAATGATAAATTTGAAGCTTTATGTAGAGTATTAGATTCTAGACCAGATTTTTATGGTATAGTATTTTGTAGAACTAAGCATGACGTTGATGAAATTACAAAAAAATTAAAGGCTAGAAGTTATGATGCAGAATGTATACATGGAGACGTTACTCAAAATATGAGAGAAAAAACTTTAGACTTATTTAAAACTAAGATTTTAAACGTATTAGTTGCAACTGACGTGGCTGCTAGGGGAATAGACGTATCAGATTTAACACACGTAATAAATTATTCTATACCACAAGAAGCGGAAGCATATGTTCATAGAATAGGTAGAACAGGTCGTGCTGGTAAAAAAGGTATAGCAATTACTTTTGTAAGTTCAAGAGAAGCTAGTCAATTAGCAAAAATTAAAAAACATACTAAATCTGACATTAGAAAAGAAAAAGTACCTAATGTAAATGATATTTTAGAATCTAAAAAAGAATATTTACTGGCTAATATAGAAGAAATAATTAAAGAAAATGATTTCACTAAGTATTTAGATTTAGCAAGAAAAATGTTAAATGAAAAAAATGCTGAAACAGTTTTAGCAGCATTTTTAAGACATGTTTATGATGAAGAATTTTTAAAAGAAAAATATACTGAAATTAAAGAAACAACTGTACATTTAGAAGATAATACAAGATTATTTATAGCATTAGGTGCAAGAGATAATATGAATGTTAAGAGTTTATTAGAATTAATAAATAAAAAGGCTAATGTACCAGGTCGTAAAGTAAGAGATATTAAAATTATGGACAAATTCTCTTTTGTAACTGTTCCTTTAAAAGAAGCGGAAGATATTATGAATGCATTTAATGGAGATAAATCTAAAAAACCATTAGTTGAAGTATCAAATAGTAGTGGATCATCTAAGAAATCTGGAAACAGAGATAGAGGAGATAGAAGAGGAAATAGTAGAAGTAGAGATAATAAGGGAAGCAAAGGAAGTAGAGATAATAAAGGTAGCAGAGGTAGCAGAGGAAGTAAAAAATATTAATAGATAATCTCACATATATTGTAAAGGATAAGAAGCAAATGAATAAAAAATATGAAGAAATCAATATTTTAGTTGAAATATTAATGAAATCTTTAAAAAGTAACATAAGATTAGACATAGAAAATATAAAAAATGCAGCTATATTAAAAGATTATGATAAATTAAAGATATTAATTAGTGAAATAAAAGAAGAAAATGTTTATGAAGTTTCAAGAATTTTGAGTTTATTTCCACTGCTTATAAACATAGCAGAAGATGCAATAGAATCACGTAGTATAAAAACTGATGATATTGCTACTCTTGATTATGCATTTAACAATATTAAAGATATTAATATATTAAAAAATATATCTGTTATGCCAGTATTAACTGCGCATCCAACACAAATACAAAGAAAAAGTGTACTAGATTTAATAAGTAAAATATATAAGTTGGTTAGGGAATATAATTATACAGAAGATAAAGAAAAATGGTTATTAGAAGTAGAAAGAACTATAAACATATTAATATATACTGCTATATTAAGAGATAGTAAATTAAGGGTAGATAATGAAATAACTAATATTAATAGTTACTATAAATCAAGTTTTTTAGAATCTATACCTGATTTAATTGTTAAATATAATGAAAAATCAAAAAAATTAGGAATAAAAGAAGACTTAATACCTATAACTATTGGAACTTGGGTAGGTGGAGACAGAGATGGAAATCCTTATGTAAGTGATAAAACATTAGAAAAAGCAGTATATAGTGCATCTACTTTAATTTTTGAAGAGTATATAGAAAAATTAGAACAACTTTATAGAGATATTTCTTTAAGTACAGAACTTTCAAAAGTTAGCTTAGAAGTAATGGAAATGGCAGAAAAATCTTTTGATATTTCTATACATAGACAAAAAGAACCATACAGGAGAGCAATAAAATACATAAAAGACAGGGTAATAAGCACTGCTTATTACTTAGGTCTTGATACTACAACTATGCCTAAAAAGGTTGATATAGAACCATATAAGGATTGTAATGCTTTTACTTGTGATTTAATAAAGATAAAAAAATCTATTGATGAAAATATAGATCCAATAATATCTAAGGGATTATTAGAAAAATTAATAGTATTAACGGAAGTATTTGGATTTAATATAGCTAGTATAGATTTAAGACAAGACTCAAGTAAACATGAAATATGTGTAGCGGAACTTCTTAAATCGGCTAATATAGAAAAAGACTATATTTCGTTATCAGAAGATAAAAAATGTGAGTTATTATTTAATTTAATAACTAATGACCCTAGAACATTATCTAGTCCGTATATAACTAAAAGTGAAATTTTGGAAAAAGAACTAGCAATTTATAAAATGGCTAAAAAGATGATAGATAAATTCGGTAAAAAAGTTATAGAGAGAAATATAATATCGCATTCTACTAGTGTTTCTGATTTATTAGAAAATAAGATATTATTGAAAGAAGCCAATCTTGATATAGATATAGTACCTTTATTTGAAACTGTTGAAGATTTAGAAAATTCAATAGAAATAATGTCTAAATGGTTTGATTTAGGACTTATTAATAACAAAAAACAAGAAATAATGTTAGGGTACTCAGATAGTAATAAAGATGGTGGTTATTTAAGTTCTAGTTTTGTATTATATGAAGCACAAAAGAAATTAAGTAAGTTGGCTATTAAAAAAGGTGTAAGTATAAGTTTTTTCCATGGTCGTGGCGGAACTGTAAGCCGTGGTGGTGGGCCTAGTTATGATGCAATATTAGCACAACCCAAAGATAGTATTAATGGTAGAATAAGACTTACAGAACAAGGAGAAGTTATAGAAGCCAAATATGGTAATTATACTAATTCTCTGCGTAACCTTGAAGCATTAGTTGCTGCTAGTTTAGAAGCAACCAAAGAATTAAAAATATCATATAATGAAGAAGAATATGAAAAAATTGTAAGTAAATTATCTGAGATAAGTTTTAAAAAATATAGAAATTTAGTTTTTGAAACTAAAGGTTTTGTAGATTTTTTCTATGATATAACTCCTATATCAGAAATATCTAAACTTAATTTAGGGTCTAGACCATCTTCAAGAAAGAAAACAAGAGATATTGAGAATTTAAGAGCAATACCTTGGGTATTTTCATGGTCTCAATGTAGAATAATGCTTGCTGGTTGGTATGGTTTAGGAACAGCACTTAAAAATGATATAGAAAAATCCAAAGAAATGTATATGAATTGGCCATTTTTTAGAGCATTAATATCAAATATAGACATGGTTTTGGCTAAAACAGATTTAAGAATAGCAAAAGAATATGTTGGACTAGCCACAAATCAAGAAGTAGCTCAAAAAATATTTGAAGATATAAAGGTTGAATGGGAATTAACTAAACAAGTTATTTTAGAAATTTCTGATAAAAAAGAATTACTGGGAGATAATAAAAAACTAGCAACAAGTTTAGAAAATAGAGTACCATATTTTAATGCCTTAAACTATATGCAAATAGAATTAATTAAAAGAGTTAGAGAAGGGAAATCTAGCGAAGAAATAATAAAGGCTATATATACTAGTATTAATGGTATAGCAACAGGACTTAGAAATTCAGGTTAAAAAATTTAAATATAAATATTAGAGGGGAGAAATTATGTTTAATTATTTAAAGAAAAATAAAAAAGGGAATGATAGTATTGATGCTAAATTTGATGCTAATGTAGAAAATGAAAAGTTAGTAGATGATTTAATCAAATATTTAGGTGGTATTGATAATTTAGTAAAAATTGATAACTGTATAACTAGATTAAGATTAGAAGTTAAAGATACTTCAATAATAGATGATGAAGCTATTGAAAAAATAACACTAGGTATAACAAAATCATCAAATACAGATGTTCAAATTGTTATAGGAACTCGTATTGATTTTATAGCAAATACAATGAAAAATAAAAAGAAATAATATTAATAAAGGGGAATGATTTTTATCATTTCTTTTTTTTTATTTATAAAAAATGAGATAAATTTTAAAATTACTTATCTCATTTATATTCTAATATTTTATTTGTTTTAAAAGTGTTTTGCAGTTTTCTAGTTGATTTTTTTCAATTTCAAAAATTTCATCTTTATTTATTATATTAAATAAATATTCTATATATTTTACAACTGTTTCAAGTTTATGCTTGTCATCATATAAAAAGTCTAATATATTATTATTGTGTGCAGCCCTATTTCTAAGTTCTTTTATAGATGATAGGTAATTTTGAAAATCTTTTTTACTTAAACTATATATTTTAGAAATTTCTTCTAATATATTATCATGACTAGCATCTATTAAATCATTTAAACTACCCAAAGTAAATTTCTCCATTAAAATTAAAATGGGTATATCATCAGTAAAGTATTTTTGCTTATATAAATTAACAAAATAGTTATTATCATCATTTTTAAGTAAATCTTTTGCTCTTTCTATACTATTATGAACACCCCTTATACTAGTTTTATGGCACCATTCGAATTTTAAATAATCAAGTGGACCATTTTTACTTAATATTTTAGCAAAATTAGTTTTTATAGAAATTTCTATTATTTCTATAAGGGCAAGTAAATTAAAACGAAGTTTTTTGTCTAAATCTATTCTATTTCGTATTTCATCAAAAGATATATTATCTTTATATTTATTATTATTCATAAATACATAAGCAAAGTCTTTAAGTTCATAGTAACTTGTATGTTTTAAATATGATTTAGCCTTTTCTTCATTTTCAAATGTTAAGTTTTTATTTTTTAATAATTCAATTAACCCATATTCATTTAAAAGATTTTTATTGTATTTTTTTCTTATTTTAGAAAATGCCCTAGCAATTGATTTGTATTCATCTACATTTATTTCTTTATTTGAGTATAAATACAGTAAGAATACTATATGATTATCTAGAGTGAAAGGAATACAGACTTTTTTATAATCTAAACTTATATTTTCTTTATTAGTATTTAAAGAACTTTTTACAAAATCTATATCTTCTAAGTCTATATCTCCATGTACAGATGCTAATAATAGTTGTCTATTATCTATAATATATGCACAAATTAACTTTAAATTAGGATTATCCTTATTTAAAACATTAGTTAATTTAGATATTTTACTTATTAGCTGAGTATCTTGATAGATTATATCAAAAGCTTCATTATTCATTTATTTCCTCCAATTCATTTTGTAATTGTTCCCATTTTTCAAGTAAGTTTAGTTCGCGGTCATTTAGTGAATTTAATTTTTCTTGTATTTCTACAAGTTTTCCAGCATTAGTTGCTATACTAGAGATAAACATTTTTTTGTTAAGTTCATCTTTTTCTAATTCAATTTCTTTGCTTCGTTTCTCAATATTTTCAATCTCTTTTTTTATTTTATTAATTCTTTTTAATTTTTCTTTTTGAGCAGTATAATTTAATTTTCCGCTATAAGATTTTGTATTATCATTTTTAGATATTAAACTTTTCTTATACTCCTCATAATTCCCTTTAAATTTAGTAAGTCCATTTTCATCTAATATGTATATTATATTACAAACACTGTCTATAAAATGTCTATTGTGCGAAACTAGTAATATACTTCCTTCAAAATCCTCTAAAGCATTTTCCAATATTTCTATAGAGTAAATATCTAAGTGGTTAGTAGGCTCATCTAATATTAAAAAATTCGCTTGTTTTTGTAACATTTTAATAAAAGATACTCTTACTTTTTCTCCACCAGATAAAGATGAAATCCTTTTTTCTATATCATCTTTTGTAAATAGAAAACCACCTGCCATACTTCTTAAATATTCCTCTGTATAATTAATAGAAGTATTTATTTCTTGTAGTATAGTATTATCAGGACCTAAATCTTCATTGTTTTGGTCATAACTTGCCACATTAACTCTACTACCTAAAGTAATTTCTCCATTATCTGCTTTAATTTTGTTAGTTATAATTTTAAGTAAAGTAGATTTCCCAGAACCATTTTTACCTATAATTCCTACTCTTTCTCCTTTATAAAGATTAAATGATATGTCATTTAGTACATTTTTATCATCAAAATTCTTGCATATATTTTTAACTATTAATACATTTTGTGCTGTAGGACTTTTAGGTATAAATTTTAACTTCATTCTTTTGATATTAAATATAGGGTCATCTATTCTGTCTATTCTGTTTAGGATTTTTTCACGACCTTTGGCTTGTTTAGCCATTCTACCAGCACGATTTCTTTCTATATACTCCTCTAATTTTTTTATTCTATCTTGTTCTTTTTCAAAGGCTTTTAATTTTCCCTTTATTATCATTTCTTTTTGAATAATAAAGTCTGAAAAGTTACCGT
The DNA here is from genome assembly GCF_001517915.1 of Oceanivirga salmonicida. NCBI lineage: Bacteria > Fusobacteriati > Fusobacteriota > Fusobacteriia > Fusobacteriales > Leptotrichiaceae > Oceanivirga > Oceanivirga salmonicida. Next base: position 34,139 of record NZ_LOQI01000006.1, read on the forward strand.
TATACTTATATAGTTCCTTATTTTCTAATTCAAAAATACGATTACAAACATTATCTAAAAATACTCTATCATGTGATACTAATAAGAAAGCTTTATTGTATTTTAATAAAAAGTTTTCTAACCATTCTATAGATGCTAAATCTAAATGGTTAGTTGGCTCATCTAATATTAAAAGTTCAGGTTCTTTTAAAAGTAGTTTAGCAAGAGAAACTCTAGTTTTTTCTCCTCCACTTAAATTAGAAATAATATTTTCTTGCATATCATCTAATTCTAAACCATTTAAAACTTGCTTTATCCTATAATCTAAATTATATCCATCAAACGATAAAAAGATATTATTTAACTTTTCTAATTCACTAAGTAAATTTAAATCCTCATTTATCTGTATTTTAGCATTGATTTTTTCAATCTGACTTAAAATACCAAACTCATAAGCAAATGCAGATTTTAATTCTTCTAAAACTGTATTATTTTCATCTGAAAAATTATGTTCTTGTGAAAGATAAGAAATATTTACATTTGGATTTACAAAAACATCTCCATTATCTATTCTCTCTGTCCCTTTTATTATATTTATTATTGTTGATTTACCAGCACCATTTAAGCCTATTAATCCTATTTTATCTTTGTCATTTATATTAAAAGTAACATTTTTTAAAATTGGTTTATCTAAAAATGATTTATTTACTTTATTAAATTGTATTATGTCCATCTTTATCTCCTTTTATTTAACTAAATACTATCATATATGTTTTAAATCTTCAATCTATTTATTATTAATTTCGGAATGCGGTCTAAATTAAAAAAGAAATTCTATAAGCTAACATTTATAGCTAAATAAATATTATTATTTGACATTCATGGGGGAGGGGGGGTATAATGTAATTGAGAAAAAATATAAGGGAGAAAAATATGGGAATTAAGGAAAAGATGAAATGGCTTAAAAAGTCATTAAAGAATAAAAAAAGTGTAACACTAGGATTAATGATATCATTTTTGATTAGTGGTAATTTATCAGTAGCAGCACCAGGTGAAAAAATTGGTGGACAAAACAATACTGCTACAGGAGAAAATTCAGGTGTAGTAGCAGGGAATTCAAATACTGCTAGTGGTGTTTCTACTTCAGTAGTAGGTGGAGCATCAAATAAAGCTAATGGAGAAAGTTCATCTATAGTGGGTGGATTCAAAAATACTGCTGATGGTGAAAAATCAGGAATAATTGGCGGGTCTACAAACGCTACAACAGGTAGATATTCAGGTGTTTTAGGTGGAGCATCAAATAAAGCTAATGGAGAAAGTTCATCTGTAGTGAGTGGATTCAAAAATACTGCTGATGGCGAAAAATCAGGAATAATTGGAGGGTCTACAAATATTACAAAAGGTAGATATTCAGGTGTTTTAGGTGGAGTATTAAATAAAGCTAATGGAGAAGCTTCAACAGTAGTAGGTGGAGCAAAAAATACTTCTGATGGGAAATTTTCATCAGTATTAGGTGGAGAAAATAATAAGGCTGAAGGAGTAGATTCAGCTGTAGTAGGTGGATCAACAAATACTGCCAAAGGAGTTAGATCAATAGTTTTAGGTGGTGGTTTAAATATAGCCGAAGGACAAGATTCAGCGGTACTTGCTGGAGGAAATGCTGGAGCTCCTAATATAGTTAAAGGGGAAAATTCAGTAATAGCAGGTGGAGCTGGTAATATTGTCGAAGCAGTGGGAAATTCTGGAATATTTGCTGGTTATAAAAATAAAGTTGAAAAAGCAGATTCTGTAGTATTAGGAGGATATGATAATATTACTGCAGGAGATCGTACCGCAATAGTAGCTGGTATTCATAATAGAGTTTCAGGGACTTATTCAACAGCCTTAGGTGGAGTAAATAATGCAGTAACAGGATCACATTCAAGTGCGATAGCAGGAACTCAAAATAAGGTTTCAGGAATTACGTCAGTTGTGTTAGGAGGACTGAAAAATGATGCTAGTGGAAACAGAACTGTAATATTAGGTGGAGATACTAATACAGCTTCAGGAACTCATTCTGTAGTAATGGGAGGATCAAAAAATACTTCTAGTGGGAAATTTTCATCAGTAATAGGTGGTATAGGAAATCAAGCAATTGGGGCTTCGACTTCAGTAATAGGTGGTTATCAAAATAGAGCTGAAGGACAAGATTCAGCAGTACTTGGTGGTGGAAATGGAAATAATCCAAATGTTACAAAGGGACATAATTCAGTAGTAGCTGGTGGAGCAGGTAATGTTGTTGATACGACTGGAGAAAACTCTGGAATATTTGGTGGTTATAAAAATAAAACTGAAAAAGTAGGTTCAGTAGTATTAGGTGGATTAACAAATACGGCTAGTGGAGAACGTTCATCAGTATTGGCTGGTTCAAGTAATAAAGCTTCAGGAAGCCATGCGTCAGTAGTAGGTGGTGCAGGTAACAAATCTGAAGGAGTATCATCAGTAGTAATAGGTGGAACAAAAAATACGGTTAGTGGTAATCATTCTGCTATAATTGGTGGTGTAAAAAGTACTGTTGCTGGAATTCAAAGTGTTTCAGTAGGTTCAGAAAATAAAATAGATAAAGATAAATCAATTGCTATAGGTCATAAAGCACATGCTAAAAATGAAAATTCATATGCATTTGGTAATGAAGTAGTATCAGAAGGAAAAAATTCATTTGCTATAGGACATAAAGCTAAATCAGTAGGAGAATATTCATTTGCAGTTGGTAATGAAGCAATATCAGAAGGTTTAGATTCATTTGCATTAGGTAAAAAAGCTACTTCAAAAGATGCAAATTCATTTGCACTTGGTACTGAATCAGAAGCTAAGAAGCAAAAATCATTTGCATTAGGGTATCAAGCTAAAACAGATGGAGATAGTGCATATGCATTAGGTGCTGAATCAAAAGCAACTGCACAAAACGCATTTGCTATAGGGTATAATGCACAAGCAAAAGGAGATAGTTCTTATGCTTTAGGTAATGCTTCAATTGCAAGTAAAAAATATGCTTATGCTTTAGGTATAGGTGCGAATGCACAAGAAGAAGAGTCATATGCTATAGGACATAATGCAGTAGCAACAAAGAAAAAAGCATTAGCAATAGGTAATGATTCACATGCTAAAGGAGAAAGTGCAGTAGCATTAGGAACTTCGGCAACAACAGCATTAGATAATGCAGTAGCATTAGGTTCTGAAACAATTGCAGACGTTGATAAAGGTGTAGCAGGACATGATTTCTTAAAAGATGCAGCTAGTACAGAAACTGGCGGAGTTTGGAGTGCAACACATGCAGCAGTATCAGTAGGTAAGGCAGATGGAACTGTAACAAGACAAATAAATGGAGTGGCAGCTGGTACTAAAGATTCAGATGCAGTAAATGTGGCTCAAATTAAAGCATTAAAAATAGGAAAAGGTAAAATTGATGAAAACGACCCAGATAATGATAAAACTGTAACAGGTAAAACAGTATTTGACTATGTTAAAAATCAAGGATTAACATTTACAGGAAATGTAGGTTCAGAAGCAATAAAATTAGGAGAATCATTTGCAATAGAAGGAACATTAGCAGCAGGAGAAGCAAGTTCATCTAAAAATGTAACAACAAAAGTAAATGGTAAAAAATTAGAAATACTAATAGCAGAAAAACCTAAATTTGAAGAAGTAGAAGCAGGAACTGGAGCAAATAAAGTTATTATAGGTGAAAATAAAATTTCATTAGGTGGTAATACATATATAACAAGTGATGGAGTAGATGCGAATAATAAGAAAATTGCAAATGTTGCTGATGGTGTTGATGCTAAAGATGCAGTAAATAAGGGTCAATTAGATAAAATTAAGGATGAATTAGAAAAATCAGCTAAAGATTCAGTAGTAGTTAAACAAGTTGATGGAGAAACAAAAGTAACTAAGAATACTAATGGAAATGTTAATGAATATACTGTAGGATTAGCAGATTCTGTAAAAAGTGATATTGCTAAAATAGGTAAAGGTAAAGTAGAAGCTGGAGACCAAAATACAGTAACAGGAGATACAGTACATAAAGCTCTTAAAGATAATGTAGGTAAATTAGTAGACGTAACTTCAAAAGATGAAACAGTAAAAGTTGTAACAACTACTAAAGATGGTAAGAAAACATTTGATTTAGCAGTAAATAAAGAGAAGTTAGCAGAAGACTTTGCTAAAAAAGATGCAAGTAACTTAAATGATGACAATGTAAAACAATGGGCTGAAAAATTAAGTAAAGATGCTAATATTGCAACACTAGATGCAGCAAAACCAAGATTAGTAACTGACAAACAAGTTCATGATTATGTTAAAAAGACTGCAAGTGGTTTAGTTGACGTAAAAGAAAAACCAAATTCAGGTATAGAAGTAATTGCTGATGGACCAGATGCAACTGGTAAGAAAACATTTACAGTAGGATTAGATGCACCAACTAAAGAAAAAGTTGATAAAATAGGAGATGGAGTAATTTCGGATACAGACCCTAAAAAAGATCATACAGTAACAGGAAAGGCAGTACATGATTATGTTAAAGATAATGCCATCAAAAAAGATGGAAGTAATCTTACAGTAAATGAAGTAACAAATCTTTCTAAAAAACTTGTAGGTGTAACTTCAGAGGATAAGTCATTAAATGTTGTTACAAAAACTAATGGAGCTGGAAAAGTAATATATGATTTAGCCGTAGATAAAGATGAATTAGCAAAAGATTTTGCTAAAAAAGATGCAAGCAATATAGATGATGCAGCAAAGGTTAAATGGAGAGAAAAATTAGGTGTTGGAACTGGTAAAATAGTAAAGGGAGATCAAAATACAGTAACAGGAGATACAGTACATAAACACTTGAAAGATAATTATTATGATAGAAAAGATATTGATAATAAGTTAGGTAAAATAGGAGCAGAAACAGGAAAATTAAGTGGTGGAATAGCAACGTCAATGGCTATGGGTAATATACCACAAGTAAGTGATAGACATTTATTCTCAATAGGAGCAGGTGGAGCTTATTATAATAAAACTGGTGGATTTGCTTTAGGTGTAAGTGGTACAATACCATCAAGAAGATTTATATATAAAGTAAGTGCTGGTGTAGATACTAAAAAATCTTGGGGAGTAGCAGCAGGAGTAAATGTTAATTTATTCCCTGAAAAGAAAAAGAATATGGTTAAAACTACAATAGTTAAAGAAATACCAAAAGAAGAATTAGATAGATTAAAACAAGAAGTTAAAAATGAAATATTAAATGAAATGAAAAAATCAATTAAATTTACTATAAAAGACTTCGATTTAGATAAATATAATTTAAAAGCAGAACAAATAGCAAAACTTGAAACTATAGTAGAAGTTATAAATGCAAATTATGATGGAACAACAATAGAAATTATAGGGTATACAGATAGAGCATATACAGAACAATATAATTTAGATTTAGGATTAAGAAGAGCAGTTTCAGTTAGAAAGAAATTAATTGACTTAGGATTAAGCAAGAATGTAAACATAGAAATAAGATCAAGAGCATTTAATGAAATTAACGATGGTAATAGAAAAGATTTAAGAAGAGTAGAAGTATTAATCAATAATTTTGATATATACAATTAAAGTTTATTTTCATGGGGTTAGGGAATATGTTTAGGCATACTCCCTAATTCTTTTTTTATTTGGTAAAATTTTATGCCATTTTTACCAAAATATAACTATTGTTATTTATGATTATGGGGTTATAATAATAAAAACGAGAGAAATATGTAGAAAGAATAAGGAGACCAATTATGTCAACAGGAAGAGTAACATTACCTATAGAAGAAGGTAGAGAAGAACTTGTGAAAGAACTTATAAGTTTATGGAAAACTGATGCTATAAGAAATAGTGATGGTACAAAATTAAATGAATATTTTGAAAAGCTAAATCAAATGGTTTATGCTACATATTTTGTTGCTAGGGGAGACCAAGAATGGGTTACAAAAAATCCTAGTGAAATAATAAATGCTGCTCTTATGAGTGAGAGAAATATAGCGTATGATAAAGTTTTAAAAATTGATATTTTAAAGGGTTATTACAAAGAACAATTAGAAATAAACGAAAGTAAAGAAGCCTTAGATTTACTTGAAGTTATAAATAGAACTGCGGGAGAATACTTACCAAAAAGTGATTATTATTATGAAAATGGTTATGTAGTAATTACTAATGCTACTAAATTTAATGAATATACAGTAAATTTTTTAGCAAAGCAAGTTTGGGATATAACTCATATGTATAATCATTTAACTAATAATTGGACTACAGGTAAAAGTACACCTTTTGATGCAGTTTATGAAAAGAGTAGTAAACATATGATAGAAAATTTAGAAAAATGGTTAAATGAAAAAGAAAATGTTGATATAGTAAGATTTACAACATTCTTTTATCATTTTATGGTTATGTATGATGATAAAAAAAGACAAAAATATGGAGATTGGTTTGGGTATAGTGGCACAGCAAGTGTTGCTATGTTTAAAAGATTTGAAAAAGAAAAGAAATATAAATTAAAATTAGAGGATATTATAGATGGTGGATTTTATAACAATCAATTTAGAAATCCGACAAAGCAGTTTTTAGATTATATAGATATACTTACTAAATTTGTAAGTGAAAAAGCTAAAACATTGGTAAATTTAGTGCATAAATATAATAAAAAAGCAATAATGTTTGTAGGAGACAACTGGATAGGTATAGAACCATATTCTAAAACTTTTAAAAATATAGGCTTAGATGGTGTTGTAGGGTCTGCAGAATGTGGTGTAGATATTAGAATGGTGTCTGATATGCAAGATTTAAGTATTAAAGAAATTAGGTTTTTACCATATTTATTCCCAGATGTATTTAATAAAACAGGGCAAGCTTTAAAAGAAATGAAATTTAATTGGCTTAGAATGAGACGGGCTATGTTAGTTAAAAATGTTGATAGAATAGGTTTTGGTGGTTATTTAAGTTTAGCAAATGAAGAAGAAGGTTTTACTAAATATGTAGAGAAAATTTGTAATGAATTTAGACAAATACATGATATTACTAATGGAACTGAGAGTAAAAAATTAAATAAAAAAGTAGGGATACTTAATAGTTGGGGTAAACTTAAAACTTGGCAGGCAAATAGAACAGGTCATGCTAGTGGAAATTATGAAAATTATATATATATAGGAGCATTAGAAGCTCTATCAGGTTTACCAATAGACATTGAATTTATTAATTTTGATGATGTTAGAAATAAGGAAAAATTAAATGAATTTGGTCTAATAATAAATGTTGGTCGTGAGAATACAGCATTTATAGGAAATGAAAATTGGTTAGATGAAAAAGTTATAAGTAATTTAAGAGAATTTGTTTATAATGGGTCAAGTATAATTGGTATAGGAGATCCAAGTGCATGTCATAAATTTAGGGGGACACATTTTAGTTTAGCCGACATATTTGGTTTAGATAAAGAAGTGGGGAATACTCTACAATATTCTAAATATGAACAATCAAAAGAAAAGATATTAAATAAACATTATATATTCAATAATTTGTCTGAAACCGAGATACTAGCTAGTAGTATTTATGATAAAAATGATGATTATATTTATAGAATAAATGATAATTTAAATATATTAGCTAGTTCTCATTACAGTATAAAAATTGCTTGTAATGAATATGGAAAAGGGAGAGCAGTTTACTTTAATTCAAGTAATTATAGTTTGTTGAATAATAAAATCTTATTTAATGCAATATTATGGGCAACAAAAAATGAAAATGCTAAAATTTATTTAAGTGATAATAAAAATGTTGAAGTATATGAATTTGAAAAGGTTAATAAGTTAGCGGTGATAAATAATAGTGAAGAAAAGCAAATAAGTAAAATTTTATTAAAAGGAGAAGTTAAATTTGAACTTAATTTAGGTTCTGGAGAAATAAGATGGGTAGATATAAATTAAATAATATAGGAGAAATAAATGAAAAGAAATAAATCAAATACAATTTTTATTGTTTTATCACTATTACCTTCTTTAATAATTTATACAATATTTAAGGTGTTTCCTGTATTTAAAGTTTTTAAACTTTCCTTATATAAGTTATCAATATTATCTTTTAAGGAACAATTTGTAGGATTACATAATTTTAAGATTTTATTTCAAGATATGAATTTTATTAGAGCATTTCAAAATTCAGTATTATTAATAGTATATGTAACTATTATAACTATAACCATATCACTTATATTTGCAAGTTTACTTGTTAATGCAAAGATAAAAGGCTCTAGTTTTTATAGAATAATATTTTATATACCAAGTATATTATCTATAGTTGTTATAGGTGGAATATTTTCTGCAATCTATGATACAAATTTAGGACTTTTAAATTCTGTATTAAATGTATTTGGTTTAAGTGGACCTAAACTAGGTTGGCTAGGAGACCAAAGTATAGTTATTTATTCAGTTTTAATAGTAATGGTTTGGCAAGCATTAGGTTATTATATGGTTATGTATATGGCAGCAATGGCTTCTATACCAACTAATTTATATGAAGCAGCAGAAATAGATGGAGCAGGTAGAATAGTTAAATTTTTTAATGTAACTATACCCCTTATTTGGAGTAGTATAAGAACGACATTATCATTTTTTATAATTAGTAATATAAATATGAGCTTTTTAATAGTAACCATATTAACTAATGGTGGTCCTGATGGGGCTTCACAAGTTTTCTTAACATATATGTATAATCAAGCATATACAAATCAAAGTTATGGTTATGGTATGGCAATAGGAGTAGTAGTTTTTATGTTTTCATTTATAATTTCTGCTATAGTAAGCCTTATTACTAAAAGAGATATATTGCAATATTAGGGAGATATTATGAAGGTAGAAAAATTATATAGATTATTTATTTATGTAGTATTATTAGTATTTACTTTGTCTATACTAGTTCCTATTTTATGGGTATTTGTTGCATCTTTAAAACAAAATTCTGAATTTGTAGGAAATCCTTGGACATTACCTAAAAGTTTTTATTATCAAAATTTTATAGATGCATTTATAAAGGCTAAAATGGGTGTATACTTCATGAATTCTGTAATAGTAACGGCATTATCACTATTTATATTAGTTATCACTGCTGTTCCAGCAGCTTATGTATTAGCAAGATTTGAATTTAAGGGAGCAAAACTACTTAAAACTTTTGTAAAAGCAGGTATGTTTATAGATATAAGTTATATAGTTATACCAATATTTTTGATACTTCTTAAAGGAGATAGGGCTTTAAAAGGTTTACAAATTATAAAATCAACATTTTTTTTGAATAGTTTGGTAATGTTATCTATAGTTTATGTATCAATGGCACTTCCATTTACTATATATATATTAACAGGTTTTTTTGAAACTCTATCTAAATCTTATGAAGAAGCAGCATATATAGATGGTGCAAGTTATTTTATAACTATGATAAAGATTATGACTCCTATGGCAAAGCCAAGTATAATAACAGTAATATTATTTAATTTTTTAGCATTTTGGAATGATTATATAATAGCATTAACATTAATGACAGGAGATAAGAGAACTCTCCCAGTAGGATTATTATCTCTTATGGCTTCAAGTAGAGAAGCAGCCAATTATGGTGTTTTATATGCAGGTATGGTTATAGCAATGCTACCTATATTAATTTTATATATGTTATTACAAAGTAAAATTACTCAAGGAATGTCTTTGGGAGGTTCTAAAGAATGAGAAAAGTAGAAAATTTATTAAATTTAGTAATATTTATAATCTCTATGTTTATAATCCATTATGGTAATAGAGAAACTAGCTTGAAAAATTTATTAGTTATGCTAATAGGTATGTTTGGTGTGTTATATGTTTTATATAGATATAATAAAAGGTATTAAAAGAAGGGGATGATTAATATGAAAAAATTAAAAGTTTTATTAACTTTTGCATTAACAGTATTAGCTCTTTCATGCGGGGGTAATGAAGGTGCGAAAACTGATACAGGGGAAAAAATAGATTTAAAATTTTCGGCTTTTGAAGGTGGATATGGAGATAAGGTTTGGCCTGAAATAGTTGAAGCCTATGAAAAAGTTAATCCTAATGTAAAAGTTACATTAACTCAGTCTAAAACTATAGAAGATGAGTTAACAAGTAAAATTAAAGGTGGAGATTACCCAGATGTAGTTATGATAGCTATGGGTCGTAAAGCAGGATTTACAGAAAATTTTGTTAAGGAACAAGCATTAGAAGAATTGACAGATATTTTAAACTTAACAATTCCTGGAGAAAACAAGAAAGTTTCAGAAAAAGTTGAAGAAGGCTTTATAAATAATGGTGTAACAAAACCTTATGGTGATGATAAACTATATTTAATGCCAGTATTCTATTCAACTACTGGACTATTCTACAACAAAACTTTATTTGAAAAAGAAGGATTTGCAGTTCCTAATACTTGGGATGAATTATTTGCTTTAGGAGAAAAAGCTAAAGAAAAAGGTATATCATTATTTACTTATCCTACAACAGGTTATTTAGATTCGTTTATACCATCAGTAGTAGCATCAGTTAATGGTTATGAAGGTATAAATAAATTCTATAACTTTGATAGTAGTGTTTTCAAGGGAGAAAAGGGAGATAAATTATTTGAAATATTAGAAAAAGTATTTGCTAATGCAGACCCTACAACAGTTTCAAATGCAAATGCACAAAACTATAGAAAAAATCAACAATTAATCATAGATGGTAAAGCATTATTTATGCCTAATGGATTCTGGGTTTTAGGAGAAATGAAAGATACAACTCCTGAAGGTACGGAATGGGGAATGATGGCAATTCCTAGTTTAGATGGTGGAAATAAATATGCATATAGTTTCTTTGAACAAATTTGGATACCAAAAGAAGCCGCTAATAAAGAAGCAGCTAAAGACTTTATTGCCTTCATATATTCAGATGCAGCAGCAGAAATTTTTGCTAAGTATAATGCAGTGCAACCAATAAATTCATATCCTTATGATAAATTGTCAGCTGAAAATCAAATATTTTTTAGTATATATAAAGATGGTGCTAAGGCAATAGTTGGTGGATTTGTTCCGACTACACCAATAGAAGGTTTAGTAATAGGAGATGAAGTATATGGTTCAGTGGATTCAGTAGTTAATAAGACTAAGACTATAAAACAATATAGAGATAATTTAGTAGAAAAATTTGACAAGTTACAAAAAAATATCATCAAATAATTTTAAAATTTAAGTGTTACTATTAAATGGTAGCACTTTTTTTGTAGTTAAAAATTAATTTTCATTGTATAATGTATTATAGGAATTTTGAAAGGAAATATTATGACTATAAAAGAAATAGCAAAGGCTAGTGGAGTAAGTATTACTACAGTATCAAGAATAATAAATAATGATGAGGATTTTAGAGTTAGTGAGAAAACTAAAAATAGGGTAATAGATACTATTCATAAACTAGGTTATGTTAAAAGAAATATAGGGAAAAATAAACTTAGATATAAGGTAGGAATAATAAAAATATTTGAAAATGAAATAGAAGATATTAATGCGTATTATTCTTCTTTTTATTTAAAAATAAAGACAAAATTTAAAGAAGAAAAAATTAAATATGAGATATATTCAAAAAATGACCTAGAAGATGAGAGTTTTGCCAAACTAAAATACCTAGATGCAATAATAGTTGTTGGTGAAGCCCCTAATAAGTTTATACTAAACATTTTAAGATATAATAAAAATATTATATGTTTAGATACAGATATTAAAATAGATAGTGTGGATTCTGTTAGTTTTGACTATAAATTAAGTGTAAAAAAAGTTGTTGATTATTTAATTAAACAAGGTCATAGTAAGATTGCATTAATAACGGGGAAATATAATAAAAAAGATTTTAGAGAAAAATATTTTGAAGAAATAACAAAAGATAGGAAAATACTAAAAAAGACTATACTTAAAATAGGAGAATTTTCTGATGAAAGTGGTTATAAACTCATGTTGGAACTTTTAAAAAATAAAAAAAATCAGCCAACTGCTATTTTTTGTGGGAATGATAATATAGCACTAGGCGTTTATAAGGCTATATATAAATATAATAAAAAAATACCTGATGATATATCTGTTATAGGGTTTAATGATAATAAGAATGCTAAATTTTTAAATCCACCTTTAACTACTATAAGTATTAATTTAGACAATATAATAAATGTTGCTATGAAGTTATTGAAAGAAAGAATATATGAAAATAGAACTTTTACTTGTAAGGTTCAAATACAAACAGAATTAATTGTTAGAAAGAGTTGTAAAAAAATTTAAAATTTAATACTTGACAAACCGCCTTTCTTGGTGTAATATACCAATATAACACTAAGGAGGTGATTTTGTTGAAATTTGATAACAAAAAACCGATTTACATACAAATAATGGATAATATCATAGATGATATTATACAAGAAAAGTATGTATCAGGAGAAAGAATACCCTCTATTAGAGATTATGCAAAGGAGTGTACAGTTAATCAAAATACTATAATGAAATGTTACCAAGAATTAGAACGCCAAGGTATAATTGAAACTAAAAGAGGAGTGGGTTATTCTATAGTTGACGATAAAAATATTGTAGAAAAACTAAAAAAAGAAAAAATAAAAGAAGCCTTAAAGATTTTCTTGAAAGATATGTATTTATCGGGATTTAGTAAAGAAGAGATTATGGAACTTATAGAAAGGGAAGGTTAAAATGTTAAGTATAAAAAATTTAAATAAAAGTTTTGGGAGTAACTTAATTTTAAATAATGTAAATTTAGAATTATCTAGCGGGAAAATACTAGGCTTATTAGGACCTAATGGAAGTGGAAAAACAAGTCTTATGAAAATTTTAGTAAATATAGGAGCTTATGACAGTGGGGAAATAGAAATCATGGGAGAAAAACTTTGTAAAGAAACTAATAGATATATAAGTTATTTACCAGATGTTATATTCTTAGATGAGAACATGAGTATAGGTCAAGCTATATCAAATCATAAGCTTTTCTATAAAGATTTTAATGAAGAAAAATCTGAAAAGTTATTAAAAGAATTAAAATTAGACAAAAAGCAAAAAATAAAAAGATTGTCTAAGGGTATGAAAGAAAAATTAAATTTAATTTTAGTTTTATCAAGAGATGCTAAACTATTTATATTAGATGAACCAATTGCAGGAGTAGATATAGTAACTAGACAACAAATTTTAAAATTAATAATAGAAAATATAAATGAAGATGCATCAGTTATAGTAACTACACATTTAATTAAAGATATAGAACAAATATTTGATGAAGTATGCTTCTTAAACGAAGGTAACATTTCTAAAATTTACAATGTAGAAGAAGTTAGAGTTAATAATGAAAAATCAGTAGAAGAACTGTATTTAGAATTTTTTGGAGGTGTTATAAATGCTTAAATATTTTATATATCAATTAAAGAATAATTATAAAATTCTTGTAGTAAATTTATTGGTGGTAGTTTCATTAACACAAATAATTACTGAATATGATAATGGGACAACAATAATTTCATTAGATGCTATTACATTGTTATTAATACCAGGAGCAATATTATTGGGTCTAAGTGTAATGTTTTCTTTTTATAAGGCATATGATATTATAGTTGGAGACTTATTTAGAAATACAGGTTATTTCACATATACATTGCCTATAAAAAGTTATAAAATACTATTTTCAAAAATACTATTTGCTTTATTTTATATGAATACAATTTTGGTAGCTATTTCAATACAAACAGCGCTTAATTTTAGAGTAGATTTTTTAAATATTTTAAATTTGATAAAAGATGGAATATCACCAATGGTAATTATTAATATTAATGTATTTATGTTTTTATCATTTATAATTATTATGTTTGTATTTGTAAAAGTCTATATAAATTCTAGATTTTATGCTATATTGATAACTACTATAACTGCTATAATCATGACTACTTTTATTGATATTATGATTTATAATTATGATGTTAAAAGTATTATAGCAATTGCGCTATCATGTATTTTTGTTTTAATATCAGGTAGATTGTTAGATAAAAAATTAGATATGTAATATATTAGATTTATATGTTAATAAAAAAATAAATATGGGTTTTATACTCATATTTTTTTTGAGAAATAAAATATAAAATTTCCTTTTATTTTAAAGTGTTTTTGATAAAATAAAAAACTTTTCAAAAAAAAGTAAAAA